>CALHBW010000292.1 GCA_937930625.1 uncultured Saprospiraceae bacterium
TCAATTCAAATTTCCGCCCATCAATTTATCATCAAGGATTAGTAGCAGACGACCAATGAATTTAGCTAAACGACAAATAAATAGACCCAATATTTTCTTAGTAGGCGGAAAACCCAACTCAGGAAAAACAACTTTCACCAATGAATTTAGTACACTATACAAAGGCGTATATACACTAAGACTGGATGAAATATTCAAAAACGATGCCTACCCCGAAGGCACGCACCAACACATACTCGGCTATGTCAATTCGGGTATGTTTAATAAAGAAGACTTTGTTCGACTTTTTCTCAATGAATACCTATATACCATCCCGTTCAGCGAGGTAAATACAGTAGTTCTCGAAGGTTGGGTCTTGAATACCGAATTGATAAGAAAAAAATTAGTGCAGATTCTCAATCTATACGGCGCACCTGTTTTTATGCAATTGGATGACCACAAACTAAAATTCAGAGGACAAACCTTCACAGGAAGCCATAAAGAAAATGCCAAAGCATTTTACGAATTTTATAAAAAAGGACGACTTGCAGAACTCACCAAACGCACCACTTATCAGTTTTATGACGACTTGGGGCAAAAATCCTTCAACTCCAAAACCGCCGAAAAAGTAGAAAAAGCCGACATGCCCGACCTCAAAGGAAAATACATCCTTGATATTGGTTGCAATGCAGGATACATGTCCAATACCTTTGCACGAAATGGTGCGAAACAAGTCTATGGAATAGATGTCCGAAGAGTATCGGTCAGTGTGGCTTCTCAATACAACAACGTATTCTACCAATCTCCCAATGTTAGATTTTTTCATATAGATGTCTATGACTTTAAGCCTGATAATAAATTAGACATCGTATATGCCTCCTCCGTATTTCATTATTTCAGAGACAAACAAGATTACTTTTTCGAGCACATGCACAATCTTATGAGTTCGGGAGGCTTGATGGTCATCGAAATCGAACTCTACGAAGGCGAAGAAGGCAAAGCATACACCTATAAATATCAGAGGGCTGTAGATGATTCACCTTGTCATTTTCCAAACCAAAAAATGGTAGAAAAAATGATAAAAGGTAAATTTGAAATTAAATCAAAAACACTATCTGTCAACCAACAAGGCAGTAAATTGAACAGATACTTTTTCCATCTTCAAAAGAAATAATTTAAGATGAGAGACAAGAGAGTTGAGATGAGAGAATTAAATAACTCGCAATTCGCAACTCGCAACTCGCAACTCGCACATGGTTTTTAACGACGACATTTTATTTATACATATCGGCAAAACAGGTGGTACATCGGCAGCCGATTATCTTTGCCGCACACTATCCGAACCGGTATACAATGCGATACCTGAAAGAGCGCACGGCAAAGCAATAGGACATGAAATCACAATCAAAGGGCAACGCCATGGTACTTTGGAAGAAGCACAAGAGTTTGTCAAAAAATATAACAAAACGATAGACGATTTCAAAGAAATCGTCGCAGTTATCAGGCATCCATACAACCTCGAAATTTCCTTGTTCAATTATTACAAGCGATTATTGAAAAACCAACCAACAATACTTGATAATGCCCCCAAACGAAAAGAAATCATCGAAAATGGTACATTTGAAGATTTTGTCAAAGGGAAATTTTACCACAGGCACGGTCTGAATATCAGAAAATACGTCACCATAGATGGAAAGATTCCCAAAAATGTACACATCGTCAAATTTGAAAATCTGCACGAAGAATTTACGGAAATCGGTGAAAAATATGGAAATGGCAACCCCGATTTTCCACATTTGAACAAGACCAAATCCGTTGACCTTAAAAAATACATCACGACCCCCGAAATTGAAGTGATTTTATTCCGAAAATATCGCTGGGTTTTTGAACAAGGAAATTATGAACGATTGGAATTCTGAATGAGTGAATGAGTGAATGAGTGAGTGAGTGAGCGAATGAGCGAATTTTGAATGAATGTTTCATATTCACTCATTCAAAATTTACTCATTCACTCATTCAAAATATAAAATAATGGTTTTTAACGACGAAGTTTTATTTATACATATTGGTAAAACGGGGGGCATGTCAACCGCAAATTATCTTTGCCAGACGCTCAATACCCCCTTATATAATGCGATACCCGAAAGAGCGCAAGGTGGTGACCAAATAGGACACGAAACTACCCTGATAGGTCGGCGACACGCTACATTGAAAGAAGCACAGGAATTTTTGGAAGAGCGTGATAAAAAGATTGATGACTTCAAGGAAATTTTCGCAGTTATCAGAAATCCCTACAATCTTGAGATTTCTCTGTTCAATTATTACAAACGAAAATTGAAAGAACGACCTCACATGCTGGATAATCTACCTGCGCGAAAAAAGATTATTAAATCAGGTTCATTTGAAGATTTTGTCAGAGGAAAATTTTATCATAGGCGCGGTGTAAGTATCCGAAAATACGTTGTCATTGACAATAAAGTGCCTGAGAATGTACGCCTCATCAAGTTCGAAAATTTAAGAGAAGAATTTTTGAAAATCGGTGAATTATATGGCAATGGCAATCCTGATTTTCCACATTTAAATAAATCCAAACAAGGAGACCTTAAAGAATATATTACCGCCGAATTAGAACCTATCATATTCCGA
>CALHBW010000293.1 GCA_937930625.1 uncultured Saprospiraceae bacterium
GAGGAAAAATAGCTGAAGTATGGCGAAAAAAGACACGTTCAAAAATGTCGATTATTTGATGCTTACTAAGTGGTTGGACTGAACTAAGCGACACTTTAATGTTTCATAATTCACTGAAAGTGAATTAATTATTGAACTTGACGCTTGAATTTGTACTTGCACTTACTAAATTGATTATCATTTTTTTACTGTACAAAAATTAAAAATGAAATATACCTAAATTTCGATACGATATTCCACACACACATTCTATCGTAAATTTACACAAATGATTCACCCTAATTCAAGTTGTTGGCAATTTGAATTATTCAATAAAAACAACAGTAGTTATGAAGCATTCATTTCTGAAATTATCCGCGTTTACGCTCGTATTTCTGATAACAGTCATCAGCATATCAGAAGCACAACCACGGAGGGCAAAGGTTTTACAGACCTCCAAAGATTACTTTAAACCAAATGAAAATATATCCATTGACATCAAAGATAAATTGTCGCCCTCCGGAGCAACAAATGACTGGGTTGTCAGTTCGGATAGAGACAATAATTTGGTATATGACAGCCCGACCGCTGCCGAACCTAATGGCAAAACCATAAATTTTATGGACAATTTTTATGTCATCGGTGAGTCGGACAGCCATATTCAATTGATAAAATACGACCCTACCGTCACCTCCAACAGTTCCAGCCGCAAGGTCAATATGAAAAAAGCCGAATATTACGGCTGGGTACCCAAAGATAAAATGTTGTTGTGGCGCAATTCACTGGTAGATCCCAACACCGATTTTAACATCAAAGGACTCGTCGTGCATAGTGTCGAGCGATACGTCAGAGAAAACGTGGGTGGTGAAAAACAACTCACGCTGTACAACTCTCCCACCCTCAAAACAATCGCACAAAATGAAAATGACATCCGTTTATTTGAGTTCTTATACCTCTACGACAAAAAAGACGGAAGTTTTCTGGTAGGCACTTCGCCAAAATTGCAACGCTCTAATACCGCTTCTCAAAAAATTATAAAGGGTTGGATATCAGAGAAAAACATAAGAGTATGGGCGCAGAGGCTCTGCATAGAACCCAATAACGACCCGGAAGCCGCCTCAGAAAGAAGAACTAAAGCAGTCAAAGCCACTTTGTTTAACAATTACGACGCTGCCCTAGAACTCAAAACCGGCAAACCTGCAAGATTCAAAAAAATCCTTTGGGATGATGACCGCTACGAACAAGGCTACCCACCTTCCGAAAAACGTATGCCCGTTATGGGAGAGAACGAAGGAAAAATATACACTACCGGTGTCATCACCGATGTATTTAGTAAAAATAATGAACGGGTATATAGCCCTTCAGAAAAAGCCAAACTTGACGCGGAATACAATGCCCTCAGAGATAAAAAACAAAATATCAATATGGTCTTTGTTATTGATGGCACACAAAGTAACCACCCCTTCTTTGTGCCTATCATCAATGCCATCAAAAATAGCCTCAATCTATTAGAAAACCCCAATAAAAAATATAGAATAGCTACATTTATCTATGGCAAAAGCGGTGAAGGAGTCTTGGCACGCGAACCACTGACTTCTAACCATTCGGCGGTCATTCAAACACTCCAAAAGTACAGAGACAAAACAGACCTCACCCAAGATAACGACGACCCAACAGATATGTACGAAGGTATCAACACCGCCTTGCGTACCCTTGACCCAAAAGAAACCAATATCGTTGTGCTTGTCGGAGACGCAGGTAATGCACTCAATGCAAGCAACTCCGGTATCATCCAAAAAATGAAGGAAAAAGAATGTGGCATCATTTCCTTCCAAACACGAAATGTTGAAGGATTACCCGGACGAATCTATAATGAGTTTGTCAGTCAAACCAAAAAATTCATAAAGGAATCTTCACAAAGAACCAATCTAATCCCCAAATTGTATGAAGACGAAGGCAATACCTACCGTCTGCGCTATCCGATAGAAACTACTCTGCCGGGGTCACTCACCTACTCCAGCAAAGGGGCAAGCATGTCACAAGCCCAACTCGAAGAGGAAGTCCGTCAAATGCTCAAATCATTTGAAGAACAACACGAAAAACTCCTGCGCGATTTGGATTGCAGAATATATATTGATTGTGTTCCCGGTACCAACGACGCCGTAATTGACTATATCATCGATAAAATCCCGGGAATTGACCTCGACAGAATCCGAGACATGGACTACCAATTGTTCATCGAAGCATACGCCCCCCTCCAAGTCGATAAACTCGAATATCCGCTATTCAAACATGTATTATTTCTGACAGATAGAGAATTGTATGATTTGGAGCGAGAATTAGAGAAACTACTCATTGATGCACCCGGCAGTGACTTACGCGAGAACATGCTCCAAGCCTATAGAGAAATGATTATCAGACACTATGGGTCAGATGTCGCAGCAGTAGCCAGTATGCCAATAGGAAAATTGATGAAATCCGTCACCGGACTCGAATCCAGAAGTGACATTCTCAATAAGTACACGCTCAAAGAACTCGAAGACCGAAGAAGGGTCAGCGACGACGAAATCCGGGAAATCAACTATTACATAGAAGACAAATTATTAACCATGAAAAAAGTTATCGGCAATCCCGATTACTTTTTCCGTTCACGAGACAATACCTATTATTGGGTGCCACAAGATATGGTACCTTAATCAATGCTACAATGCGTCAATGCAATAATGCTACAATATTTAATGAGTGAATGAGTGAATGAGTGAATGAATGAATAAATGAATGAATGAATAATCATGTCATTCTTATTAAAAATTCATTTCAAATCATCAATATGTTCGCCAAATTGAAAATTGATAATTGAGAGTTGATAATTAATTTATTTTTTATTTCATAAAAAACTTAAAATTAAATAATTACAAATTATAAAATAAAATTAGTTATCAATTATACATTCTCAATTCTCAA
>CALHBW010000294.1 GCA_937930625.1 uncultured Saprospiraceae bacterium
GGAGTAGCCAGTACGAAAGCATCCGCTTCATTAATAATCGCGATAGACTTTTGCTCTTTTTCTTCTTGTGAAAGATTTTTGTAATGTTGTGCGCCAATATTTGTAGCGAACATTCCTAATAAAATAAGACAAAAGCCTCTAAAAAACCATTGATTGATTGTGATTTTCATAATAAATCTTAAATTTGTATTCTAAAACCACCCGTATAATGTGTGCAACATCCTTGGGTGGTTTTAAAATTGTTTGTAAAAAAGTAATTGCAGTCTGACTAAGCTTAGGCTGCGAAAGCTTTGCCGTGTGGCTTTCTAACGAAGGCGGCACGGCTTTTTTGTTTTTGATTACATAATAAATATTTTATTATTTTACAATAAATATACCATGTCCGTTAACATTCAAACTAAATTGATATGCTTTCGGTGGTGGTATCGAAACTGTTGTTGGTGTAGTAGCTAAAAAATGATAAGACCGTTCTTTAAGTTATTTAGCGGGTCTTTTCATTTTGGTGTATTATCTTGTTCTATTGATTAATTTGTTCGTTTACAATGTAATTTACAAAAAAAAAAAACTAATTGACCAAATTTTTCGGAATTTTTTTATTTTTATTTTAGAGTTTTAACATATTAAAAAAATGTTTTCTACAATAAAATTTACTTAAAATTAACAAAAATAATTATCTTTCTGATATGAAATTTCAACAAATAAAAAAATATATACTACTATTTTTATTATTTATTTCAGCTAAATTTTTATTCGCTCAAATCCAACTCCCCGACGACTTTTACGAAACCACAGTCAGTAGCGGATGGGATGCACCGGTAGGTTTTGAAGTAGACGAAACAGGGCAAATGTACGTCTCGGAAAAACCCGGTCGCCTACATGTGGTCGATACGAATGGCGTGAAACTCTCCGAGCCTTTACTGGACATTCGGGAAGAAGTGGCGAGCTATATCGACTTGGGCATGTTGGGCTTTGTACTTGACCCGGATTTTCGTTCCAATGGATATTTTTATGTGTTGTATGTAGTTGACGGTCATCATCTTAGAAATTTTGGAACGCCCGAATACGACCCCAATATCAGCACTGAAAATGTAGCGACTATCGGGCGCGTCACTCGCTTTCAGGCAGATGCGGCGACCAATTTTACGAGCCTTGTGCCGGATAGTCGCAAGGTCTTGATTGGCGAAAGTATGAGTACCGGAATTCCGGTTATGCACCTTTCACACTCGCTTGGTACATTGCTATTTGGGACGGATGGTACGCTCTTGGTTTCTACGGGCGATGGCACTACTTTTTTCGGACATTATACCGGCACTGCCAATGCCCAACAAAATCCCGAACAGGACAGCTACGCCATACAGGGTTTGGCAGACGGCATCCTCACGCCGAAGGAAGACATCGGCGCATTTCGCTCACAACTCATTGATTCTCATAACGGTAAAGTCCTCCGCATCAATCCCGAAACGGGCGACGGCATAGCAAGCAATCCTTTTTTTGATGCTAACGCGCCTCGCGCGCCACGCTCTCGCGTATGGGCATTGGGCTTCCGAAATGCCTACCGCATGACCCTAAGACCGGAAACGGGCAGTCACTTTGAAGCCGATGCCAATCCCGGCGTCTTGTATATCGGCGATGTGGGGCGGGGAAGTTGGGAAGAACTGAATGTCGCAACGCAAGGCGGACTAAATTTTGGCTGGCCCCTCTTTGAAGGTATGAACAATGAATGGGATTTTTATAACAAAAAAATCCAAAATCAAGATGCGCCAAACCCACTCTACGACGGCAATGCTTGTGCTGATGAATTTATTGATTTTCAAGACCTTACGATACAAGCCACGCTGAATGACGCGCTTTTTCCGAATCCCTGTGACAACAACCAATTTATTCCCGATGGCGATTATTTGTTTGTACATACCCGCGCCTCGCTATCTTATGCCAATATCAATAACCCTTTTATCATGACCGACACCTATACCCCTGCATACGACGATATGGGCAATGCCCTCGCATTGAGTTTAATCGCGGATGATTCGCCTATCGAATCCGATACTTTTTCGGGCTTTGCGAATCTTGGCGGCACATTTTATACCGGCGATAAATTCCCGGAAGACTACCGCGAACCGATGTATGTATTGGATTATAGCGGTTGGATAAAACGTTTTTATTATAATGAAAATCAAGAACTTACACGTATTGAGCCTTTTGCCGAAAATGCGGGTCGTGTCTTGCATCTTGCCGTAAATCCGCATGATGGTTGCTTGTATTATTTTCGTAATCAAGAAGATAAAATGTATAAAATCTGTTACGGTGGCAATCCGCCGCCCGTAGCCGTAGCGGAGGCAAATGTGTATTACGGTGCAAGTCCTTTGACTGTCGATTTTGACGGTTCGGCTTCTTTCGACCCCAATGGTTTGCCCTTGAGTTTCTCATGGAATTTTGATGATGGAACTGTCGTAGAAGGCATCAATCCAAGCCATGAATTTGTCGCGCCTGACAGCAATCCATATAGTTTTAATGTCGAATTGACGGTCACAGATAGCTTAGGTGCTGTGGGTACGGACGCTTTTATTATTTCCCTGAATAATACGCCGCCACAAGTTGATATTACGAGTTTTGAAGATGGGGATACTTATCCGATTAGCGGTACTACCCTACTCCCACTCATCGCCGAAGTCATTGATAATGAACATACTGAAAGCGAATTGAGCTACGAATGGCAAACCATTCTACATCATAACACCCACTTTCATACTGACCCAATAAATACCGCAGCACAAACGAGTACGCTGATTTCTCCTTTGGGTTGTTCGGATGAAAATTATTATTATGAAATAAAATTACGAGTCACAGACGCAGCAGGATTGACGGGTGAAGATAGCGGCTTTTTATTTCCAAATTGTAATCCGCCGTTTTTTGAAATGGGTGATTTTTGGGCAACAGATAGTGAGGGAAAAGTCACTTTGGATTGGACGACTTTGATGGAAAATAATACTGCCTATTTTGAAGTGCATCGTTCTATTGGCGATTTTAATTTTAGTCCTATCGGTACAGTAGATGCGATTGGTAATTCTGACCTTGTCAATAATTATCAATTTATAGATACCCAACCGATGATTGGTGTGAATGCGTATCGTTTGAAAATATTTGATAATGATGGCAATTACGAATATTCAAAAATTGTGTATGTCGAATATAATAATTTGCCTGATTTGCACGTATTTCCCAATCCTACACGCGATTTTGTCAATTTTAGTTTTAATAATGTAAACGAACAAGCGACGTTTTCCCTTTATAATTATTTGGGACAAAGGATGTACGAAAACACCCAAACCATTGAAGGCAAATGGGAGTTTACGCTTTCCTTAATCAATTATCCGGCGGGAGTTTACATTTATTCGATGGATGATGGGGATGAAGTGAAAACAGGGAAATTGGTGGTGCGCTAATGCACCAATTTCAATCATCTCCACATATCCTACCTTCAAACCAACCATCCGTAAACTGAAGGGTATCACGTTCGTAGGTAAAAATCGTTCTGCCGGAGAGTGTGAAATTAAAAGTACCTTCTACTTCGCCCGTACATTCGTCATAGAAGGAAATATCAATGTAATTGGAAGAATCTGGCTCTTCATCCAATCCCCATGCTCCTATTGGCTGATCGCCCTCAAGAAATTGAGAAAGGGAAACTGTGGTCAGAGAATCGCCAATAAAAAGGTTACTTCGGTACAAGTAATATTTACCTACCTTATACGGTACCTTAGAAATAGATAATTTCTTCTCTACGTCTCCAATATCATCAAATGTTAGAAATTTTATCCGAAAATAATTATCCAACTGGGCATCAGGATTCATGACATTAGAGGCTTTCCATTCATCTCCATTAAGCAGAGCCGTTGCTTCACCCTCGCAACGCTTTCCATCTTTACCACAAGAGAAACAAATAAGGATTAATATGTAAAATAATGCTTTTTTCATTTTATGTGTATGTGTGCATTATGGGAAAATTAGTGATTTGATAGGTTTATTGAGCGGATTTTGAGAACCAACGTCTTTTTTTATTTGGTAATTTTATATCGTTTAAATTCATAATAAACTTGTGAAAACTATCAATTGAGTCGAATTTCATACCATAGAACGCTATAATTTTGAAGTCATCATAACGTGAATCAGAGTATCTGGCAAAAGTTGCTTTAGTTTCTGACATAAATCTATAATTTTTATCTTTTTTTAATAACATAAAATACTCTTTATGAAGATGTCTAGGTCCAGACCTGTGGCTAATAGATTGATTGTCTGTTCCAATAACTCCGCCCTTTCTTACGACATATATGACACGCTTACCTTCCCCTTTGTACCAATGTTTCACCTTGATTTTAGTTTTAGTGTGTATCGTCTTACCGTCTTTTCCATAAAAAGGCTTACTACTTACCATAGTACCTAATACGAAAGCATCCGCCTCATTAATAATCGCGATAGACTTCTGCTCCTTCTCTTCTTGTGAAAGATTTTTATAGTGCTGTGCGCTAATGTTTGTAGCGAGTATTCCTAATAAGACAAGCGAAAACCCTTTAAAAAACCATTGATTGATTGTGTTTTTCATAATAAAAATTAATATTGAGGTATTTTAATTTTATCTCCCTTTGCAATGAATTGATTAAATTCTTTTGCATTATCAAAAAGTAATCCGTGAAATCCAACCATATAAAAATTGTCGATAGACCTGGCAACTACTGAGCCACTATATCTGGAAAATACATAATTTTCTCCAGAATTATGTTGCTTCAATAATAAAATATAGGTCGATCCCATCGGTGTGTAAGGTTGTATTGTATAAGTACTACTCATTTGGACACCTTCACATGCTTCTTCTCTTTTTTTTATAATATGTACAATGTCCTCTCCTTTCCCTTTATACCAATGATTGACTTTTACTGTTAAATCGGTATAGGCTGTCTTTCCATCATCACCATAGAAACATTCAAATTTTACAATCTGCCCCTCAACTACATACTCTGCTTCATTGATAAGTTCCAGAGATTTATTTTCCTTTTTTTCTTGCGACCAAGTCCGGTAATCTATTAGCTGCGCGTGAGAGTGAAGTGCAGATATTCCAAAAACAACAAGGCAAATCACCTGAAATATTAATTTTTTCATAATAAAATTTTTATGTTCGGTATTTCCCTAACACAATGCTAATGTATTCATTTACAATTAAATATAACAAAAATTATCCCAACTTTAACACATCATAAATTCATTTTTCATCATAAAAATTATCTAAAAACAGCAAAAACAAGTACCTTTCCAATAATACAATTTCGCCACCAATGAAAAGAAATATACTACTATTTTCCCTGCTAATATCCATTCAATTCGCCTATGCCCAAGCCGAACTTCCCGACGATTTCTACGAAATCGAAGTGAGCAACGCTTGGGATATTCCTGTTGGTTTTACCTTCGATGAAACGGGCAAAATGTACGTATGGGAAAAACCCGGACGGGTGCATATCGTCGATACCAATGGGCTGCGTTTGCCCTTGCCTTTGTTGGATATTCGGGAGGAAGTTTCGCCTTTTGGAGATATGGGTTTGTTGGGTTTCGCGCTCGACCCGAACTTCTTGGAAAATGGTCATTTCTATACTGCCTACGCGGTGGACGGGCATTACCTGCGGCATTTCGGTACGCCGGAATATCATCCTGATACGAGTCGTTTGGAAGCCTCGATTGGTCGCGTGACGCGCTTTACGGCAGATGCGGCGACTAATTTTGAGACGCTTGTACCGGGCAGTCGCAAGGTATTGATTGGTGAAAGTATCACGACGGGTGTGCCTTTGATGCAGAAAATTCATTCGCCGGGCGCATTGGTTTTTGGGACAGATGGTACGCTCTTGGTCGCTTCGGGCGATGGGACTTCTCTGCAAAATTTTGAAGAGCAAGGCTTGGCAGACGGCATCATCACGCCAAAGGAAAATGTCAACTCGTTTCGCGCACAACTCATTGATTCTCATAATGGTAAAATACTTCGTATCAATCCCGAAACAGGCGATGGCGTACCGAGCAATCCATTTTATGATGCCGAAAATCCGCGTGCGCCACGCTCC
>CALHBW010000295.1 GCA_937930625.1 uncultured Saprospiraceae bacterium
AAATATGTATCATCGGTTGATTTATTGATGAAATTAGGTTATTTATCGAAATCTGAATATGAAAAATGGCGGTTCGGTAAAGTGGATTTTCTGGAAAGAGCATGCAAGGTCAAGCTCTCAAAATTGAGTTTTATCAACAAAAATCTACGAATAATCAGCCGGGAATTGAACCTGAAACCCTCCGTAACCGTGTACATGCAATACGGCAAAGGCGCGAAACGAAAATTGCAATTCAGCAAATCGAACAAGCGAAATATCGAACAGGCTTATGCCACGCATTATGTACTTCCAAAAAAAACTTGATTTGAAGAGTGATTACCAACTGTCCATCCTTTCTCTCCATTTATCTCTTTTATCAAGTGCTTCAAATTCGCTGATGACTCCGGTATCTACTAGCAGTGTCAGACCACTTATCAATTCTACTCTATGTTTGGTTTTATCCACTCTTTTTTTGACAATGGAAATAATGTCTTCATTGAGCAATTCATCTTTTCTTTCTGCATAATATAATTTCAGCGACTCGGTAACTGCCAAAAACTCATTTTTACTTTTGTTTTTGATAGATTTGGCGCATAATTCCATAAATTCGGGTGTATCAAAATAATCCGATACACTCTGCAAAATCTCAATAGCATAACCGCGTCTTTTCCCAGCGAAAGCATCTCTGTCAAGTTTTATGGTATAAATTTCTTGGGCAAATTTTATCAATGAATCTGCTATTTTACTTTCTGTAGTTTTGGTGTTTCTTTTAAAATGTTTCTTTTTCTCATCTTCATTATTGAGCCACAAATAACGCGGTAAATGCGAAATAACTTTTAGTAATTCTGTTTCTAAAAGCTGCTTTATACTTTTTTTGGTCGGAGCTACTTTTTTAGCGAGTTCCAATATAGGTTTTAAATCGTTGTCTGTAAAATGCTCTCTGTCAATCGTGATACCCATCTTAGTCACCATAAAAATAGCGGGATAGCGTTGTTCCATGCTCTTATTAGTATCCTCGTAAATGGCAAAAATGTTATCGCAGATTTCTTTTGTATTCATATCGTGAAATTTTTGTTTTGACTGCTCAAATATAACGCGGTACAGGCTGGAAGCCTGTGTTACGTTATTCCCTTCCACCCCACAGCCTCCTCCAACTGATAGCCCAACTCCAACAACAGCCCATCATCCCCATGATTTGCAGAAAACAACATCCCAACAGGCAGGTCATGTTCCTCATTGTGAAGGAGGGGCAAAGTGAGTGAAGGCGCACCCGTTGCATTGCAGAAGGGTGTGATACAAGCCCATTTTTCCATACGCGGAAATACGACATCAAAATCCGCCGACATATCAATATAATCCAATTTAGGCGTCAAATGCGTCACCGTAGGGGTGAGTAATACATCAATTTTATTTGATTTCATAAACTCGTCATGCAGCAGATTTGTACGGCGCAAGCGGCGGACGAAAAAGGGTGTTTTGAGCATATTTTTGGTGTAAAATTTTGCTAATCCGTGTGTGAGTTTGGTGAGTTTCGAGGGGTCGAAAGGGGCTTGCACGAGCGACTTACCAAATTTCTTGACAAAAAACGCACTCATACCCCACAAGTATTTGAAATCATCCATCAATTGGTCGCTGATAGGAAGTTCGACTTCTTTTACGCTGTGTCCCAAGTCTTCCAGAATCTTGACGGCTTGGTGCATGTAGGCGGTCATTTGGGCATCTGCGCCATGTCCTTGTGCAGCTTTTCCCGTGAAGCCAATCGTCAGTTTTCGATTGAGTGGGTTTGTGACCGTACCCATTTTTGGGAGTTTGGGATTGTGATAATATTTTTCGGCTTCGCCATAAAAATGCGCCGTATCGCGTACCGTCCGCGTAATCACACCATCTATGGCAACTTCCACGATTTGTTGGGCAAATATTTTGGAAAGCAAGATGCGTCCGCGAGTCGGTTTTAAGCCCACCAAACCGCAAGCCGCCGCCGGAATCCGCGTAGAACCACCACCATCTGCCGAGTGTGCGAGTGGCACCACTCCTGCCGCCACCAATGCCGCCGAACCACCTGACGAACCGCCAACTCCGTACTCAAGATTCCAAGGATTGCGCGTAGGCGGTGCATCCGGGAATTGCGTAAAGCAAGTCAGACCCATATCCGGCATCGTAGTCGTGCCGAGATTGACGAAGCCTTGTGCGAGAATTTGATTGACGATAGGGTCGTTTTTGGTATTGGGCTTTGCACCCGCAAAGGCAGACGTACCATGATAGCAAGGCAAACCCTCAATACAGGTCAAATCTTTGAAAAACATAGGTACGCCACCGAAAAAGCCTTCGGCGTGTTGGTCAGCATTTACAAGGGCTTTTTCGTAACAATCGGTCACGACAGCGTTGATTTCGGGATTGACTTTTTTGGCTCGCTCTATCGCTGCTGCAACGACTTCGCTTGGTTTGAGTTCTTTGTTTTTGAGGTGTTTGGCGAGGGCTGTGGCATCCATATTGCCGAGCGCGTCGTTGGTGTAGCTGTGTATTTTCATGTTCGTTATTCGTTTATTCGTTATTCGTTTATTCGTTACTCGTTATCCATTTATTCGAGTGAACGAATAACGAATAAACGAATAACGACTTTATTTTCATGACCTGATTTCCCGTCAATTTTTCAATAAATTTATCCTGCTTTCTTTTCGATTTTTTCATTTTGGGTAATGCGAATATTTTATCCGACAAATCAACTTCTTCGTAACTTCGCAAGGTGATGGTCATTGAAATGAAACCACGCATTTTTTTGGTGATTTCTACGGGATAAGTATTGGTCAATTCAAACACACGATTCATGTATTCGTAATTATGTCGGGCAAATAATTCGGCATCCAATCGAAATTTTTCGATGTACCAATACTCTTCTACACCCATTTCCCCCCAATCTACCCGAACTAATTTACAGGTATCTCCCGATACAATTTTTGTTGAATCTATCTTGGAAATAACAGGCTTCACAATGTCATAATCTATATCAAAACTACCGTATTTTTCCGCATCAATTACGATAAGATACTTTGAGTTTTTTTCAAATAAATAAATATTATTGGATGAGGATTGGTAGAGAAATTTATTGCTTGATGTCGCGTTTGTTTCTCTTATGTAATCACCGTTTTTTCTCAGGTAAATGGTGGTTTCGTCAAAATGCTCG
>CALHBW010000296.1 GCA_937930625.1 uncultured Saprospiraceae bacterium
CAAATATCTGTAACTATCTTGGAAATGGTGGTGCAGCGACCATTAGCAACAACTCATACGACCCGGCAGGCTGCAACAACAATTCAGAAGCCATACAAAGCTGCTTCCTCCCCGTAGAAATCTCCACCCCCCTCCAAGCCCACCTCCAAAACCAAACCGCCCGACTCACATGGCGCACCGAAACAGAAACCCACAATGCAGGCTTCGAGATACAACGCAGCCAAGACGGTGTACAATGGCAAAGAATCGCTTGGCAAGTCGGACAAGGCACAACCACCACGCCACAGACCTATACGCACACAGACGAAAACCCACTTTCAGGCACATCTTACTACCGACTCAAACAAGTAGATTTTGACGGCAACTTTAGCTACTCCAATATCGCCGATTTATACTACGAGCGAAATACACCAATAAATATCTACCCAAATCCGGTGCAGGACATCCTGCATATCAATACAGAATACGCCATACAAGAAGCCCTCATCTTTGATACCACAGGCAGAACGACTAAAGCACAAATGACCAACAACACAATCAATGTTTCAACTTTACCCAAAGGAATTTACACCCTTAAAATAACTGTTGAAAGCGGGAGTTTTTATGAAAAAATTCTGGTCAAATAGCCGAGAAAACAAAGCATGTGACAACAACCCGCCTAACACTTTTGATCTTGGGCGGGTTGTTTTTTTGTTGCGAAAATTCACGAATGAATGGGTACAAAAAAGAGGCTGCATGAAAATCATACAACCTCTCCAATAAAGTGTCTTACAAAAATTTATTTTGTACGTTCTACCTTCCCGTCAATATACACCGTAGTGAGTGCAGGGATGGTATTCGCTGTAATGTTGATAGGCTTGCGTTGTCTGCCCGATTTGCCTTTCGAATTAAAAACAACGGAGATTTCTGCACTTTGCCCCGGCAATACCGCTTCTTTCGGAAATCTCGGTACAGTGCAACCGCAAGTAGATTTTGCTCCTTCAATCACCAAAGGCGCAGTACCTGTATTCGTAAATTTGAAGACATGTTCCACCTTTTCGCCTGATTGGATAGTACCAAAATTATAGACTTCTTCGGTAAATGTCATTACAGGAACATCCTTTGTCGTCTCCGTATCGTCAACTAAGGTTGTTGCTTCGATGGTTTGAGCAGGACTCATTTCGAGTTCTGTTTCTCCTAACTGTTTTTGCTGACCAAAAGCCGTGAAAGCCAGACAAAACATCAATGAACAAAGCAATACTTTTTTCATAAGTTAATTGTTTAAAAATTTAATAAAATCAATGTTCTACAACGTTGTTTAAACATCTGTCGATACAAAGATACATAAATTTTTGACTTTTCAACTAAATCTTTAGTTAAAGGTGTTTTAAAATTTTTATCACCCCAATTCTCCAATCTTTTCAAGCAACCATTTTTTACTATAGCTGATAGGTCTTATTTCAATTCTTCAATTTTTTCTAAAAGCCATTTTTTATCAGCGATAGCTTCATATTTATCAATTCTTTCCCGAATAACATCAATAGAACGATTTCCAAAACGATGCTTGATACGGTACAAACCAATGAGTGTTTTAGTAAAATTAATGTACAGTTTTTTGTGTTGAGCCTTGTGCATCTTACTCTGGCGTATATACTTCATAAAGGAACGAAAAATCTGTTCGCTACGCTCACTATAGTCGCTGTCAAGTTCATAATGAGATTTCATTAAGAGGACTCGTGCATCTGTATTATAATTTAGATGAATGGCATCCACTCTGATGAAATGACTTACGGCTTCTTTATATTCTTCCTTATAGAAACATAACTGCCCTTGATTAAAATGATAGGCACTATCACGAAATTCGGGGTCAAGTCTATTTTTATTTTTTTCAATAAAACTCGCTACCCATTCAAATTCTTTCAATCTACAACCCAAGGATACACAGTTCTTAAAGGTATTGATAGGAATGTACTTATGTTCGGTCAGGACATTATATTTTAACATCGTTTGGTAATTCATAAATGCTTCTCGAAGGTATTCACTTTTGCCCTGATTAATTTTTCTTGCACAATAATTATTAATAATGCGGTAGAGTTGAGTTTTGACATTATTACTTAAAATATCGTTCATTTCTTCAAGCTGTCTTTTCAACTGTTCAAAATATTTTACTTCTTCCGGCGCTCTGGCAACACACAAAGCAGTATAAAGGCAGCACATCGCTTGCACTTGGGGCAACGGACAGGTCACGCTCTATGTCAATGGCAATCCGGTAGAAAGTAAGTCTTATTCATACCTGCCCCAAGTAAATATCACCGAATTTAATATCGGAAAAGACTATTGGAATGGTCATAATTGGAATGGACTGATAGATGAATTGAGAATCAGCAACCGGGTACGCACACTACAGGAAATTACGGATGCCATCCTCACTTGTTCGCCTTTTTACAATCTGCCGACGGATGCTTGTGTGGATAATGACAGTCACACGCTGTTGGTATTGCCCTTCGAAGATAGCCCTGTTGGATTGGGAAGTGAAATTCCGACTTACACAGATTTGACAACCTATAATACAGGCATCAACGGACAGGCAGCCAATATCTCCGATGAAGATAGTGGCTTGACTTTCAGTACTAATGGCAATCTAAACACCGCCGAAGGTACGGTCGAAGTATGGCTAAAACCCCTGTGGAATGGCAATGACGGACAATCCCACACCATACTACAAGCCGGAACTTGGGGCGGTATATTGATGGAAAAAGATGGCGGCAATTACTTGAAAATTATCCTCAATCGCTGGCAGGGAGCCGATGAAGTCAGTCTTGGTTACCACGTAGCCCACTGGCAAGCCGGAGAGTGGCAACATATCGCCTACACATGGGGCAACGGGCAGGCACACATGTACATCAACGGCATACCCGTTGCAAGTAAAACTTACGGAAATTTGCCCGAACTGAATATCTCTGAATTTAATATTGGTAAGGATCACTTTGGTGGAGATACTTGGGATGGATTGATGGATGAGCTGAAAATCAGCGATATAGCCCGCTCTCCACAAGACATCGCGGATGCAGTTGCCAATTGCTCCTCGGAAATGAGATTCGTACAGCAGCTTGAGATTGTTGCCTGCAATTATCCCGACCCATTTACTGAATATACGACGATTGAATTTGAATTAATGGAAGATAATCTGACAACTATACAGGTATTTGATATGAAAGGCAGCCCGATAGCCACTATGCTGAATGAGCATAAGACAAAAGGCAAACATCAAACTACCTTTGACGCCGGAAATTTACCCGCCGGAATGTATTATTACACCATTCGCTCCGGTGCATATTCCGGTAATAAAAGCATGATGATTATTAGATAAAACGAAATGACGATGAATGATGAACATGCTATTTTTATTTTTCAGAAAATAAATAATTAACATTGATTCATCATTCATCCTTATGTAAACTTACCCTCTTTCTGAAACAAACATAATACGGAATTCACCACACACCTTGCCATAGGCAAGGCTGGTATCCCTATGCCTATTCAAAAATCGTAGGTGTAGATATTGTCAAACAATAAAATCTCCTAACTATGGATTATAGAGTGAAAACAAGGCAGGAAATCGCTCAGGAATACGGCATTTCACGAAAGACCTTTTACAACTGGCTGAAAAGAGAAGACATCTGTCTGCAAAACAGACTGGTTTCTCCAAAAGAACAAAAAATTATTTATGAAACATTGGGAAATCCTATAAAACAACCACATCGTTTTGCGATGCGATGATAGTGTAAATTCCAAAGTGCAAATTCCAAATCCAATCGGTAAAAGCCATGTAATTCGCTCGAATTGCATGGCTTTTTTTATTCTGACAAATACACTGCACACCGATTGCCCAATCTTACTCAATCTTACCCATTTTTACCCAATCTTACCCATACATATCATTTAACTTTGTGATAACATAAAAAGGCAAAAACAATGATTATTCAACATAGAATTAAGAGTGAATAAGTACGAAATCGAAGCATCGCTTACAGATAAATATGAGCGCGAAATATCAATACAAAACTCATAGTATTTACGACATAAGCCACCGCATCAACAACGTACCACATCACTCAAGATTCTATTTATTTTAACAATTTTTATTAAATATTTTTAAAACATTGATTATGAAAAATTTAAAAGTAAAATCCATTTTATTCAGCCTGATGGCTGTGCTAGTATTATCTGTTTTTATGACTTCTTGTGAGCAGGAAGTAATTGAAGATACCATTCCGAGTTTGGAAAGCGATGAGCGTGCTTTAGTTCCTCCAATCACCCAACCACCGATGGAGACAACAGATGGTTTTCAAGATATGTTATTCTCTGAAAAGTCTGTCTCAGTTTATGGAAATGGTGTTGAGAAAAGGCAATTAGATAACGTAGAATTAACTGGTGAACTTAACATCTCAATAGAAGGCAGTGTGATGGGAGTTGTGTCCGTTATTTCTGAAGATAACCGCATTGATGGAACTGTAACGTTAGACGGTACAATAATGCGCTACAAAACAAAGAATACAACTGTAGAATTGAATCTTTTGGATAATTCGAATGTACTGAAAATCATTGACGACAAGGGACAAACAACCAAAGTTGATTTATTTGAAACTATCGACAAATTTATTGAAAATCAGCGTAATAATGTAGAAGTCCTGAAACCTGAATTACAAGCGGTAGGAGCATATCTTTCTATACTCAATAGTGACGAATGGAGAGCAAATTATAATTATGTACTGAATAGTGGAGCGGATATTCTGCTAAAAGGGTTTTGGTGTCAAGCAGCAGCTATAAGCGCGGCAGGTGTAGTGGCAGGTGTTTTGGGAGCGAGTTGTTTTGCACTCACGAGTGGTTGTGCGGTAGGTTCTGTGGTAACACTTGGAGGTTTGGCTATACCTTGTACTGTAGCAGTAGGTTTTTGCGCCGGAGGTACTTTTATTGGAACAACAGCTACCTATGAGCTGATAAAAGCATGGCTCTGTGAGGGTAATTCCGGTAATGAAGGTAATAATATTTATAATGGAGTTGACCCGTGTGTAATAAGTAGCAATAGCTGGAATTACTTTAGTAATATAGGATGGTTGTATGTATATGAATATCTCCCCGGCTGGGCTTGGTCTTACGATTTTAACACCTTTGTATGGATATACGAACCGTTGGAATTATGTGGCGGTTGGATTCAATTTTATGCAAATGAACCTTTGTGTGGTGCAGCAGGGCTTTTCCTTGAAAATGCAGATAATGATAACCGCGTATGGAATTGGAATGGTTCACAATGGGTGCCCATAAATTGCTTTCCGGGGCTTGTGGCTACCGATGAAGGAATAGGTATTTCATCATCCGATACATCTTCTGAAAAGGCACTTAAAGCTTTACCAAAAGAAGTACCTGTACAAATACAAGTTGTACCTCCTTCTTCTGATAAATAAATATTTCTGAATTTTATTAAGAGCCGTTGGAGACAACGGCTCTTTCATCACTCCTGATTCACCCTTTTCTCAATCAAATAATGATTCCGATTCGGCGCATTACGAGAAATAAGCTCCGCAAGAAAACCTGCAAGGAAAAGCTGCGTACCGATAATCACCGTCAAAATACCGAGAAAAAACAAAGGACGTGAAGCAATCGCGTATTCATTGAAATATAATTTCGCAAAACTCAAATACAATAAAATCCCAAAACCAATCAAAAAACAAATCATCCCCATTGTACCAAAAAAGTGCATTGGTTTTTTACCAAATCTACCGACAAAAGTAATCGACAGTAAATCCAAAAAACCATTGATAAATCGACTCATACCAAATTTGGAAGTACCGTATTTTCGCGCTTGGTGCTGGACCGGTTTCTCACCGATTTTCGAAAAACCTGCCCACTTTGCCATCACGGGAATAAAGCGATGCATTTCGCCATAAACTTCGATATTTTTGACCACTGATTTGTCATAGGCTTTCAAACCGCAATTAAAATCGTGCAAATTGTGAATACCACTCATGCGACGCGTGACGGCATTGAAGAGTTTAGACGGAATATTTTTGGTAAAAACGGGGTCGTGTCGCTTCTTTTTCCAGCCTGATACTAAGTCGTAACCGTCCTCACTTATCATGCGATACAGGTCAGGAATTTCGTCGGGACTATCCTGCAAATCAGCATCCATCGTAATCACAACATCACCTTGCGTAGCTTTGAAACCTTCATTGAGTGCAGCAGATTTTCCGTAATTTCTTCTAAATTTAATACCTTTAATGTGTTCATTTTCAGCAGATAATCGTTCAATAACTTGCCATGAACCATCCGTACTACCATCGTCAATCAAAATAATTTCATAAGAAAAATTATGGTCATCCATGACCCGCTTTATCCATGCCGTCAACTCCGGCAAAGATTCTTCTTCATTCAATAAAGGCACAACTACGGATATGTTCATGTTTGGATGTGTAGTAACTTGTGATTTGTGATTAAAAATAGAGATGTCAGACATTTTCTTAGGAACGCGGCATAAATAAGTTTACCATCTTGGGTAGATTATTTTGTGCTTAGTTTTTGCTTTGAAAGAGGGCGTTTATCTGGATAAATAACTGATTTTAAAGTGAAAAATAAGTGCAAAAGAAACGGTCAAGAATGTAAATTTATTTTGTCATCATTTCTTAACGCCTGACATCTCTGATTTTGTATTTCTAATGAAAAAAACTACGCAATAGTTCTTTCTCTTTTCATAACTGCACCTGCAATGAGTGAAGCAACAAAGCCAAAAAGTAAAGATGTACCAAAGCCTATTGCAGCCATAACGGGGGCAGTCATAAATTTACCCGTCATTGTCGCTACATTCTCAATATCTTCATCACTCATACCTTGTTCCTCCATAGCTTCTGCTTGTACCTGCATAATCTGATCCATAATACTCGGGTCGATGACATTATAAAGAAGAATTGTCCATATAGCAGTCACTAAACCAATGATAAGTGCGGTCAACACCCCTGTACCAAGTCCCCGACCATAAGAGATATACCCACCCAAATCATTATCGCGGTGTCCGCGAATAGCCAAAACAGGGAATACAATCGTAATCAGCATACTCAACCAGCCGACAGCTTGTGATATTGTAGAAGTTATACCCAATAAGTATTGAATAAGCCCTATAACTATCACCAATAATCCTCCAATCACACCATAACGCAGTGCAGTCGGAAACGGAGAAGCATTTTTTACATCTAATTCATTTATGTTGTCTAAAGCCATAATAGAGAGTTTTCGTAACACAGACATTCCTGTCTGTGCCGGATGAAGTACAGACAAGAATGTCTGTGT
>CALHBW010000297.1 GCA_937930625.1 uncultured Saprospiraceae bacterium
CGACATTTTTGAACGTGTCTTTTTTCGCCATACTTCAGCTATTTTTCCTCATGTAGCTCGGCTATAATCGTAAAAATGAGCTTCGTCTGACAAAAAAATACTCTGCTCAAAAAGTGTCGATTATTCAATGCTTACTACTTAGTTACTTGTTTTTTATAAATAAAAATACTAAATTAGCGTAGATATTCACCAAATACCTTGCCCATAAATGAGTGATGCCAAAATACTAAAACGATTCGTGTCGATGTTATCCGATTATGGATTTAAAGCTACTTTTGGCAACGAATCAGATATGACTTTTTTAAAGCAAGCCATACCTGCGCTGATTGATTCAGATATTCCGCTTCGCAAATTGCGCTTCGACACAAGCGAAGTCAAAGCCTACACGAAGGAAAGCAGAGGCGGCATTTCGGATATTGCCTGTACCGATAAAAAAGGCAATAACTATATCGTAGAAATGCAAATGACCAATGTAAAAAACTTCATCAAGCGAGGTCATTTCTACGCCTTGCAGAAGTACGGTACGATGGTCAAAAAAGGAGACTTCAAATTTGAAGGCTTACGAAAAATTTATATCATTTCTATTTTGAACGGCATTGCCTATCCCAAAATTGATGACTACTACCACATCGGGCATGTTCGCAATCAAAAAGGCGAACTATTATACGATGGTATTACTCACGTTGTCATTGAATTGGGTAAATGGAAAAAACAGGTTAAAGACATTCATTCGGATTTAGATAAATTAATTTATGTCATGAAAACAACACATCAACTGACTGTAACAGAACGATTTACGCCACCACCTTTCTGGAATGAAAAATGGCTAAAATCCGCTATCAAAGAACTTGACTTAGCCAACATGTCGCCCGAAGAACGCGCCTATGCCGAACGGCAGATTATCAAGGCAATGCACGAATTGACCTATCAAAAAGAGAAAGAAGCGGCGGAGCGAAAAGCAAAGCGAGTTGATATTGCAGAGCAAAAAGCAGAACAAGCAGAACAAGAAAAAGAACAAGCAGAACAAGAAAAAGAACGAGCAGAACAAGAAAGAGAACAAGCAGAACAAGAAAGAGAACAAGCCCGACAGTCACTAAACTTGGCGATAAAAGGCTTGCTAACATCAGGTATGATACCTGAGAAGGTTGCTCAAATGCTACCACAAGTCAACTTGCAACAAATCATAAATATCCAACAAGAATTAGACAAAAATGAGGAGTAAGAGCCATGAAACATTGCTAATAAAATAGCCAAAACTCCTATCTTTGCCCCATGAATACAGATGAATTACGGACTCAATTCCTCCAATATTTAGAGAAAAATCGCTTTACGCAAGCACCACAAGCACTCTACGACCCCATCAATTATATCCTTAAAATTGGTGGCAAACGTATGCGTCCGGTCATGCTTTTACTGGCATGTCGGATGTTCAAAGATGATGTCTCGGACGCACTTCCTGCTGCATTTGCAGTCGAAATTTTCCACAACTTCACCCTCCTGCACGACGACATTATGGACGATGCACCGCTGCGTCGCGGCAAAGCCACTGTACACGAAAAGTACGATACCAACACCGCCATCCTATCCGGCGATGTGATGATGATATATGCCTATGAATACCTCGCCAAGTCTCCCCCTCCCTTGATTCCCCAGCTACTCAATATTCTCAACCGCATAGCCATAGGCGTATGCGAAGGGCAGCAATACGATATGAATTTTGAAACCGCCGAAAACGTCGAACTCAACGAATATATGCACATGATAGAGCACAAAACCGCCGTATTGCTCGCAGGTGCGATGGAGATGGGTGCACGTATTGGTGGTGCAAATGAGACTGATGCACAGCATGTTTATAATTTTGGGCACGACATAGGCATGGCTTTCCAATTGCAAGATGACATCCTTGATACCTTCGGCGACCCCGCTAAATTTGGCAAGAAAGTAGGCGGCGATATTGCCCAAAATAAAAAAACATTTCTCACTATAAAAACGCTCGAACTCGCCGACACCACCGACGCTCAAAACCTACACCAACTCATGCAAACTACACCCACCGACGAAGCAGCTAAAATACAGAAAGTCAAAGATTTATATCAAAAACATAACATTCGCGACATTGCCGAAAAAGAAATGAACACTTACCTCGAAAAAGCCCTTCGCCACCTCGACGCCATAAGTGTAACCGATAATCGCAAGACTGAAATCCGCGAATTGGCACGTTATTTAATTAGTAGAGAGGTATAAAAACGCGTTTTTTAGGCAAGGGATGAAAAGATAGTAAATGTTACTTTTTCACACCGTTATTTTTTCTTTAGACGAGACAAATGCGACGCGAATAACAAGTTATTTGAGGAAAATTTGACGAAGTATAAAGGGAAAAGAACAAGTCAAAAAGTAATATTTACTGTTTTCTCATCCCTTAATACTTAGCAATCAAAAATATACTTCATTTTTATTGTGTATATTTGTGACACTGTAACATTAGACATTCAACTTGAAAAATTCCAAAAAACAAATTCCGGTTCAGGTGTATTTCATTCAAACTTAATACTTGGAATTTGGAATTTGATACTTGGAATTTGCAAAATGATAGAGATGAGAAGAAGCATCATTAAAATAACACTTTTGGTCTTGAGCATCTGCTTGTATGTACCAACTGCTCAGGCACAAACCGACAAACTCAAAAAAGCCGACAAATATTACGAACTATACGCTTTCGGGCAAGCCATTCAGCTCTACGAAGATGTATTGAGAACCAGTCCGAATAATTATGATGCTGCTTCGCGCCTTGCCGAATGTTATCGCCAAACCGGAAATGTAGGCAAAGCGCGCCAATGGTACGCCAAAGCCACAGAAAATCCCAATGTTGACCCGGTAGATATTTTTTACTACGGGCAGGTTTTGCGTTCCGAAGGGCGTTACAGCGAAGCCAAATCCCGCTTTTTGGAATATGCCAAAAGCGACCCTGCACTCGGCAATCACTACGCAGGTACATGCGATTACGCGCTCTCCAATGCTGCCGGAAATTCTGACTTCGGCATCAGTCCGGCGAGTAATATCAATAGTGTTGCCAGTGATTTCGCGCCCTCATTTTACAAAAACCAGTTGATGATCTCTACCTTTCGCAGAGGCAATGGCAACGACAATGATGCTTTCAACCAACTCTACATCTCCATGCGTTCCAACAGCCAACTCGCTCGTCCGCAACCACTTAGAAAAGATTTTCAGGCAGTTGTGAACGAGGGAAGCCCGTCATTTACAGAAAATGGAAGACGTGTCGCTTATGTTCGTAATAATAATAATTTCACCAACGGCGTCATTCCATTGATGGGTAGTGGTGCAAAATTAGACCTCTATTTCGCGGATGTCGCTTCACAAAACGATTGGCAAAACGAAGAGTCTTTCCCTTATAATGGTCGCAAATATTCTAACGGCTATCCATATTTGACACCCGAAGGCAACACGCTTTATTTCGCATCAGATGTACCCGGAGGCTATGGCGGATTTGATATTTATGTCTGCGAAAGAATCGGCAGCGACTGGTCAGAACCCGTCAATCTTGGACCTGCAATTAACACAGGTGGCGACGAAATCAGCCCGTTTCTTACCGGAACGACACTCTATTTTGCATCCAATTGGCATGATGGATACGGCGGATTAGACGTATTTAAAAGCGTCAATATCAATAAAGAATGGAAACAAGCCGTCAATATGGGCAAAGGCATCAATTCACCCCGCGACGATTATGATTTCATTTACAAACCTTATGAAAAAATCGCTTATTTCACCTCCAATCGTGTAGGCGGACTTGGTTATGATGATATTTACCTAGCCGCAGCAGGTGCATCCACTCCGCCTCCAAGCACAGGAACACCACCTACCGTTGTCACTAGCCCACCAACTACGACGACAACGACACCACCACCACCAACTACGACTACGACAATACCTAATACCACTATTCCTACTACAACTATTCCAAGCGGAAGCAGCCCCGACCGAATGGCACTCACCGTCATCGACGATGTAACCAAACAACGCCTCGATGGCGTACAAATCAACCTCACTGCCTGCAATGGAAAAGTTTATACTACCGACCTTAATGGAGTTGCAATATTAGAAAAATTTGGGGACGATTGTACCATTCGAATCAGCAAAAGCGGTTATGGCGAAAGTCTGCATCGCTTTCCGATGATTGCCGAATTACAAATTCCACTTACGCCGGTTGAAGGTGCATTTACGGGTATCGTCATGGATTCAGAATCGGAGGCAAGGCTCGCGGGCGTCCTCGTCATTGCTACCGACAAAAAAACACAAAGCACCGTCAACGCCACCACTGATGCCAGAGGTCGCTATGCCCTCCAATTAAGCCCCGATACCGAATATACCTTGAGCTACTCCAAAACCGGTTACGTCAATAATGCCCGCTTGCTCAACACCCGCAATCAGGGTTACGAGATGGGTTTTCACGAAATGGAAGTCGCGCCTTACTTTGACCCCGGCAGTGTGGTCGTTGTGCCTTCTAATCCTGCACCACAGCCATCACAGCCCCAACCTTCACAACCCACACAACCGCCGGTAGTTACTACGCCGCCACCCGTTATCGTACAACCTTCCACACCTGCCCCAACTCCACCGCCAACTACCTCAACCAGCGGTAAATATGAAGTACAAATCGGCGCATTTTCCGCGCCACGTCCCGGACAATTTCGCAGCCTTGAAAGTATAGGCAGTGTGTATTATGATATGAAAAATGGTCTGGCGGTCTATAAAGTCGGTACATTTGCAAGCTATCGCGATGCCGAACGTGCGCGGGCGGCTGTCCGCAATAATGGTTATCCCGATGCTTTCATTCGTCGTGCTTCGCGCAATACGCCTACATACACGCCACCTACGACATCTATACCAACGACTACAACGACAAGCACAAGCACAAGCGGCACAGTCTATAAAATCCAACTCGGTGCCTTCCGCAATCCCAATACCGCCGGATTCAATCCTTCGCTCCAAAATTTTGGTACCATACAACAAATTACCCGCGCCGATGGTATCACCATTTTCCTCTTGGGCGATTTTTATAGTATGACAGAAGCCTCAGCCGCACAGGAAAATGCTAAAAATCTTGGCGTAAATCAGGCTTTTATTGTGAAATATCGGAATGGGGTGAGAGTAAAGTAAAGGGACGGTGGATAATATTTGGTATCTTTAGAATTGTAGCTGACACTTTTTGAAATGTAAAATGTAAAATGCAAAATAATAAACTCACATTTCTGTTAAATTTTTTCGAGTTAATGAATGTCAAATTATTGCACGCAGAGAGCGCAGAGTACGCGGAGAAACAATATAAATCTCTGCGACCTCTGCGTTCTCCGCGTGATTTAAAGTTTAATCAACATGAATATGAATAAAAAATCATACATTATTTGTTGATAATTAATACTAATTTGAACTCGAAGGCTACCCGTCTAAGTTTGCCTAAAGCGAATACTCGTCAGACGAATCACTTTATTCAGTGCGAATATTTTATGAGACAAATCACTACATTTCACAAAACCTTCGTCAGACGAGTAGTAATCCCGCAAGCAAACTTAGACCGGTAGCCCGAGACATTTTTATTTTATTGATTTTCAATTTTTTAAACAGTAAAATAAACGCAAATGTATTGTACACGTACTACAAACACTTTTACATTTTACATTTTACATTTTACATTTTACATTTATCATTTTACATTTTACATTTCAAAAAGTATCAACTACTTTTACAGCAAATTTAAACATGCCAAAAACTGCGTACTACCCCCACGTTAGTGCCATCAACCGTCCACCATCCACCTTCTACCACATTTAACAAAACCTTAATAGCAAACTTTATTGATTTTTATTTAAATTTGTGGTCATTCTAAATAATCTCTTCACAAATTCGTTTTATTTTGAATAAAAAATTTACAAATTTATAGAAATGAAAAAAATACTAACATATCTCAACATCGCTTTGCTCATCAGTGCAATGGCACTCGTAATGACTTCCTGCAAATCAGATACAGCAACAGCAGAAGCCGATGCAGCGACCACCACAAAAACAGTCGCACCTACTAAGACACAGCAGCAACCCAACCAACTCACTGCCCAACAACGTCAGGCACAAGCTGATGCACAACGTAAGGCACTACAACAAAAACAGCAAAGACAAAAAAGAAGCTACGAGCCAAAAGTACCGGGCGGAAAAATCAAATGGATGAGCTTTGAAGATGCGGAGAAAGCGTCGAAAAAGAAGCCGAAAAAAGTCTTCGTAGATGTATATACCGAGTGGTGCGGATGGTGCAAACGATTAGATGCTGCCACATTTGCTGATAAGCGCGTAGCAGATTACATGAACGAAAATTACTATGCCGTAAAATTTGACGCTCAACATCCTGACGCCATCAAGCTCGGCGGCAAAGAATACGCAAATCCAAGATTTGATGCTTCCAAGCCTAAAAGAGCGCGTAATGCTACCCATCAATTGGCACAGAAATATGGCGCAAGAAGCTATCCGACAGTACTTTTCCTTGATGACAAAATGAATTTGATGAAAAATGGAGCAGTTCCCGGCTACCGCGACGCTGATGGTTTCTTACCGATTTTGCAGCAATTCAATCAGATGTAATTTCATTCAATTTTGAATGATTAAATAAACATATCAACGAAATGTCAGGTATCTCAAAGGTATCTGGCATTTTGTTTCTATAATTCAAACGAAACAAGTTTAGTATTAAATTCGTTTGATATCAAGAACTGATTTTAAACTTAATTTTAAACTTAATAATGAAAAATCTCATCATCATATTTTTAGGGCTTGGTCTCTTATTTGGTTTTACATCTTGCAAAGAAAGTACAGCCGAAAGTACAGCCCAAACCACCACTTTACAGCCACAAGCCAAACCAACCATCACTTCACAAACCAAACAACCTGCGGCAAAGCCCGGTGCAGATTCGCCTATCAACTGGATGACCTTTGAAGAGGCACAAGCTGCTATGCAAAAAGAGCCTAGAAAACTCTTCGTCGATGTATATACTTACTGGTGCGGACCGTGCAAAATGTTGGATAGAAACACCTTTTCAAATCCGACATTGGCTGAATTTGTCAACAAAAATTACTACCCGGTCAAATTCAATGCACAGGATGAAAACGACATCGTTTTTGCAGGAAAAACCTTTTCCAATCCGAACTATGACCCCAAAAAAGGTCAATATCGACGCAATGGCACCAACCAACTTTCGTCGGCTCTTGGCATCCGTGCCTTCCCGACAATGGTCATTTTGAATGAGCAACTGCAAATTATGCAAGCAGTCAGAGGCTACAAAACACCACAGCAATTGCAACCCATTCTTGAGCAATTTGCCAAAATGTAACTTTCGAAAATTCCAAAAAACAAATTCCAAATTCCAACATAAATATAACGTAAACATACGTTGATTTTGAAATTTGGAATTTCTCAAATTGTTGACAACTTGAGTTAGTGGTTTGCGCCTGAAATAGCAGACAGTTATTCTTGACGATAAATTATTCATTATCAAAAAAATGTAAAACGAATAACGAGTACACGAATAACGGCTAACGGCATTAGTTAAAATACTTTCACTTACAAACCTTCTACGAATATGACTTGTTTTCATACGCGTAGAAGGTTTTTTTATAACATAAAAAAGGTTTCTTTGACATTTTTTGCAAATAGTGTCTCACACAGAGAACGCAGAGAATTGATTATCAGTACTCTGCGTTCTCTGCGAACTCTGCGTGAGATGAGTGTTTTATTGATTTGCAAAATCATCAAAGAACCATAAAAAATAAATACTATGAAATCAACAAAATTACTCGCACTCACAGCCTTACTTTTTTTCGTCCAATTCCTTGATGCTCAACCTGTAAAAAAGGTAATTATCGAAAAATTCACCTCTGCGAATTGCGGCAATTGTCCCCGTGCTACCGAAATTTTGAAAACCATCACGGCAGACCAAGAAAATGTCATTTGGCTTTCGCATCACTCCGATTTTCTTCCTGATGCCATGTATGTTAGCGATTTATCCCCGATGTTTTATGATTATGCAAGCAGTGCGCCGCGTGCCAGCTTTGACCGCGTATTATTTGACGGTGCCAATCGTGTAGCCGTAACATCCGGCACATGGGAACAGCGACTCACACAACAGCTCAATGAAACCGCTATTGCAGGAGTTGCTATCTATGGTAACACACACAATAATCAGACAAATTTCAACGTAGAAATTATCTTCACAGAAATACCCGAAGCCGGAGATTTGCGCCTTTCAGTTTTTGCGGTAGAGAATATAGTCCTTGGTTCGGGTCCGGGCTACGACCAAAGCAATTATGACAATAACAACCCCGACAGTCCACTATACCAACAAGGAAATCCTATAACCAATTATCAACATCTCAACGTCACTCGCGCTGTCATCTCCGATTCGTGGGGAACAGATGGTATCATTCCCGACAATCCCGAAATTGGGACGACTTATTCGTATGATTACACTTACGAAGTACCCGAATCGTTTGATTTTCAGAATATTAGAATCGTAGCGGTATTGCATTATTATGATGAAAATGATTTGAGCAAACACTACGTACTCAATGCGAATGAGGCTTATGCAGCTTCATTTCTCGGTATCAATACAACCGAACCGGAAATACCTATGCTACACGCCTACCCCAATCCATTCTCTGACCAAACTTTTATTGAAATCAATAATCTACCACAAAATGTGAAGCTAAATGCTTATTCATTAAATGGAAAAATCATTCAACCCGATTACCAAATAGAAAATAATGGTATAAAAGTAAACGCCAATCAACTGCGTTCCGGCATCTATATCTATGAAGTCCTTGCGGACGACGGCGCAATACTTGGCAGAGGAAGATGGGTCGTGAAATAGTTCATTCAAAAATTTCAAGTACCAAATCCCAAATTCCAATTCAGGCGTGTTTTTACATGATATTTTATTGGAATTTGGGATTTTTTTATGAGTAAATGTCAAAATATTTTTTCGGAAGAACACCCAACCTAAACAGACATTCGAGGTGTCTATTAACGTAACCCCGTCATTCGTCGGGACAAGCGTGAGTCGGCTGACATTTTGCAAATGGCAGACGACGACATTAGTGCATTGTATTCAAAATCAAATTGTTATAAAGTTTGAATAAAAAAATTAAACTCGAAGCACAAATATACTCGTCTGCCATTTGTAAAATGTCAGCCGAGTGGACTACCCGAAAATCTAAAAATCACAACATTACACATCATTAAAAATTTCTTGCGTTCACCCTATGTCTGTCACGCGTACATCTGATTTTCAATATTTTACAATAAAAAATTCTAAAACCTAATTATCATGAAAAAAATTCTCACTTTATTTATTTTGCCAATATTTCTCATTGGATGTTCTTCTGAAAATGAAGGTTTGTATTATAGCAATGAAGCTAGTTTTGACGCAAATACAACAGGTAATTACTACGAGCCGATAGCCGGAGGCGACAATTATAACGAAATCGTAGAAAATCCATTTATCAATACCGCAGACGAGCATATCTCTACCTTTTCTATTGATGCGGATGGTGCTTCCTATGCCAATGTCCGTCGTTTTTTGCAGCAAGACAACCAACTGCCCGTGAAAGATGCAGTACGCACAGAAGAATTGATTAATTATTTTGATTTGGATTACGAATTTAATGAAGCACAACATCCGATTGATTTGAATGGTGAAGTGAGTGAATGTCCGTGGAATGAAGATAATAAACTCATACGCATAGGCATCAAAGGTGAACCAATTGCGGGAGAGCTACCACCTTCTAATTTTGTATTTTTGATAGATGTATCCGGCTCGATGTCAAGCGCTGACAAGCTGGAATTACTCAAAGAAGGCTTCAATCTTTTTGTAGATGAAATGGATGCCGCAGACCGCGTGGCAATCGTAACCTATGCAGGTTCGGCAGGTGTGGTACTCCAATCAACGCCCGGCACACAAAAACAAATCATTCGCAATGCCATCAACGGCTTAGGCTCAGGCGGTAGTACTGCAGGTGCAGAGGGCATCATTACGGCATACGAAATCGCACAAGCCAACCTCATTCCCGATGGCAATAATCGTATTATTATCGGTACAGACGGCGATTTTAATGTTGGACCAAGTAGTCAGGATGAATTGGTGGAATTGATTGAGGAAAAGCGCGATTTGGGAATTTTCATTACCGTACTCGGTGTCGGCAGAGGCAATCTCAATGATGGTGCTTTGGAGCAAATCGCCAATAACGGCAACGGTACATACGAGTATATTGACAATTTAAAACAACTGCAAAAAGTATTTATTTATGATTATGATAAATTTTATACCGTAGCAAAAGATGTAAAAGTGCAAGTCGAATTTAACCCCGCAAATGTAGAAGCCTACCGTTTAATCGGTTATGAAAATCGCGTTCTTGAAAATGAAGATTTTGAAGACGATACAAAAGATGCAGGCGAAATCGGTGCCAACCAAAATATCACTGCCTTGTACGAAATCGTCCCCACAGGCAATGTCGATTTTCGTACTGTTCCTACTTTTGCGATTGATTTCAGGTACAAAGAACCTGATTCGGATGTAAGTGTTCCTTTGAATTTGGAGATATACGATGAAGGAAATGTCTTTGCACAATCGACTGATTTTATGAAATTTACGGCGAGTGTTGCCTCTTTCTCTCTCCTACTCCGCGATTCGGAATACAAAGGTACGAGCAGCTACAATGATGTGATTCAATGGCTTGATGCAAGCAATTTGAGCGACCCGCATGGCTTCAAACAAGAGTTCAGACTATTAATACAGAAAGCAGAAAGCTTATGACCGTTGAACGTAGCGCGGTACTTCCAGTCCGCGCCGCGTGTGTATAGCCAACCTAACGCGGCGCGGACTGGAAGTACCGCGCTACATCGCTTTCCCGTTTAAAACAAAACTGCCATATATTACATTTTTTTTCAATAAATTAATTTTTATTATTCTACTGAACAACGGTTTTTTATAATTCATATTTAATTCATTACTTATGTTCCGCACCCAAAATTCTAAAAAAAATATTAAGTGTAAAACTGTAAATAATTTTTTCCGAGTAATTGAATAATACGATTATGTTTTTCTTTTAAATTTAGTATAATTTTCTCATTGTCAGCTAAATATAAAATA
>CALHBW010000298.1 GCA_937930625.1 uncultured Saprospiraceae bacterium
GATTGATTTTGAAGATGTTACGGCAGAAAACTGCGATAGCATCGTCGCAATATATGCCGAACAATTAGAAGCACTGGGTATTGACCTTGAAACCTTCTGCGATGAGTGGAATGGCGAATGGGACGATAATGACGATTGGGACGACATTGATTGGACGATGGATTGTGATAGTCTGGTAGCTATCTATATCGACCAATTGGAAGAGTGGGGCATTGACCCCGACACCTTCTGTGATGAGTGGGGTGGCTGGAATGACGATAACGATGATTGGGATGAATGGGGAGACATCGACTGGTCAATGGACTGTGATAGCATCGTAGCGATTTATGCCGACCAATTGGAAGAATGGGGACTCGACCCGAATACTTTCTGTGATGAATGGGGAGATTGGGATGGCGAATGGGATTATGAAGATGCCATTTGTTGTGTAGTTCAGACTGGCTGTGGAGTGTTGGTTTATGGAGAAGAAATTGAGGTTGTTGCCGAAAATGGACTAATTACCGTTTATAATGAAGAAGGCGAAGTACTGGATGCTATTGAATGTGAGGATACAGCATTCGAACTTGAATGCCATTAGCGAGTTTTAGTGATCAGTTCTTATAAAAGAGCGGTTGCCTTCTAATTGGAAGGCAACCGCTTTCTTGTTTATAATTTAAACATGCTTTTAAAAGAATTGAATCAAGCTCCTACATATCAATAAGTTGTTTGAGGTAAGTTTGTTTGATTTTTCCTCTGTATGCTTTTTCAAAGTCGAGTTTAGCGCGGTTGAGTTTATACTCCATGTTATCAAATCGTGTTTGTATTTCGGTTGAGATGGTCTGATTATCGCATTGTGGGGTCAATGTATTTGCAATAGTTTCAAATTTTTGATAATATGCAAGCCCTTGTCCCACAAATCCTTCGTATTCTTGATAAGCATCCATTATTTTTTTCATCCCAAAATTGATGTCTCTCAATTTTTTATTTCGCTGGGTTTCGTTTTCCTGTTTTAAGGCTTCAAAATACTCTGGGATAAGCTCGGTATCAAGGTTATCGCTGTGTCCTTGTATGTAGCTTTCAAAATTGCCTCGATAACCGACTTGTGCGGTATATTCATTAAACAGTGTATTGAAATCGTGGGTCATTTTTTCAAGTTCGTAAGATAAAAACTGAAGGTCGAAACTAATAATCGGCAAATTGCAGGAAGCCTGCGAAGTAAAATCAAGAATACAAAGCGTTTCTTGCGTGATGCTGTGCTTGTCTTTTCGGTCGCTGACGATAGAGCGTGTGAGAAAATAAACGGTGTTTAGAAAGGCGTTGCCCATGCTCATATCGGGTAGTGTAAATTCTTTTCGCAATGATTTTTCGGTGATATGCTCAACATTTTGCTGGAAGGTAGGAAAGGTATTGGGGTTGGAGAGGTCGGCATAGCTGCGTTGGAAATCAAGGCTGGCAAATTGACTTTGCAAAGTGCTTAGATATTCTATCATATCTTTGATGACAAGCAGCCCGACTTGGTATCTGATTTGGGTGACATCTACACTGATAGTCTCTTTCATCTGGGTGACTTCTTCAAACTTTTCTTGCTTGCTTTCAAGTAATTCTACTCTTTTAGTGAGTGCCCCAAGCGGATTATCTTCGTAATCGAGGTCATCAATTTCGTCTTCATAATCTAGCATAAACAGGTCGAAGTTATCATCTTGTTTTTCGATTTCACCTTTGATATTGTCAATTGCTATGCTGTATTGAGAGAGTTTATCGTAGTCAAATTGGGCAAAGGTGAGCGTAGCTATCAGTACGCTTAGGATGCTTAATATTATCCTTTTCATTATAGTAGCTTTTTTTATGTTTAAAATAAATTTGTTTGTGGGCTGTCCTTGTATTTAATTGACAGTCACTACTATATGAAAAAGAGACAGAAAGGTGACACCTTTTTGTCTCTTTTGAATGTTGGAGTAGATGGTTGGACGGTTTTTGTAATGTATTTAAGGTGTTGGTTGTCAATTAAGTAAAAAATTAAATAGAAAATAATTTAATTTTAATTATTTTACTATATAAATATTTTTATCATTAAAATGTTATTCGCAATCTTTATCTTTTTTAGGTGTTCTGACCAAACGAAAACCAAGGTCGTCTTTCTTCATATAAGGGTAAATCGCATGCCTTTTGGCAGTCCGAGATCGTCTTGCAGAAAACATAAAACTACCACCGCGCACTTCTTTTCCACCTTGTGGCTTTCCTTTTTCTTTGTACCAATTTTTGCACCATTCTGATACATTGGTCGTCATATCATGTATGTCGAGTTTGCTGGGCTTGTAGCTGCCCACTAGAAGCGTTTTGTTTACTTGATTAAAGTCTTTAAATCTACTAGTACTAACGTAAGTTTCGTAAGGTACACCATATCTGGCAGCATACTCCCACTGGTCTGCGGTAGGCAGGTCGTAATTATAAATACAATCCTTTTTTGACAACCACTTTGCAAATTCTACCGCTCCATACCACGAGACCATGACTACGGGTTTGTCGGCTTGAGATGCTTTGGGACTAAACTCCTCTCCTTTTCTTTCTATTGTGCAGCTTGGACAATTGACATCTATCCATTTTTTGAGATTATTGAGGTTAGTTGTTTCATCGTTTAAAAACTCACAATAGGCTTTATTGGTCACTTCGTATTTGCCGATAGCTATTTTTTCGCTAATGCGTACTACTCGCCGTTCTTCATCTTTATTGTCTCCTTTCTCTTTTTCAATACTTCCAATAGTGACTTTACCTTGTGGAATTTCGATGGTTTCATAAAAGTCTTTATCAAACTCGTCGTTGCTTCTGATAAGTGGAGCGCAAAATTTGTCGTATTTAAAAATCGGAATATCGCCGAGTTCGTTGAGATAGATTTCGGGTATTTGTTGTTCTTTTTGAGCGTAACCGACTACGTCTTTGTTACAGATTTCGGGTATTTTTTTTTGTATATATTTTAATATTTCATTTATGGTAATTACATCGTCGAGTTCGCCATTTATATCTTTTCTATTGGCTTTGCCTTTAAAACCTTCTAATAAGGCTTCTGTAAAAGCCCCGTTTTTCCATTTATTGTGCCAATAAGAGGAAGCATCAAATCCGCTTGATGATATCATCGTGTAGCCTGTTTTATCAAAGTCGTCAGGTTGACTGGGGAATATTTTGTCATTATTATTCCCTGATTTACACGCATCTATAAAAAATATTTTTTTTGCACAT
>CALHBW010000299.1 GCA_937930625.1 uncultured Saprospiraceae bacterium
CAAGGCGAAACCATAAACATCTACGATACAGGCAATTACAACACCGATGGCGGACCGGATTTCTCCAATGCAAGAATCAAAATAGGCGATACCGAGTGGGCGGGCAATATAGAAATGCACCTCCTTTCATTCGATTGGCAATTGCATAAGCATCACGAAAATAAAGCCTATGATTCGGTGATTTTGCACGTCGTTTATGAGGAAAACGCGCCTGCTTTTCGCACAACGGGTGAGGCGATTCCTTGTTTGGAATTGAAAGGGCGATTTGATGAACGACTTGTAAAAAAGTATCTCCAACTCATTGATAATGAAGAAATCATACCCTGTGCCGCGCATTTTTTAGACGTATCAAAATTCACCAAAACCATGTGGCTCGAACGCTTAATCGTAGAGCGATTAGAGCGCAAATCCGAGGATATACGCTTACAATTGGATGCACAAAACAGCGATTGGGAAGAAGTTTTTTATCAGTTTTTAGCGGCTAATTTTGGGGCGAAAATCAATAAACTACCATTCAGACAGGTGGCGCGTTCATTGCCGCAAAAAATATTGGCAAAACATGGTGATAGTCAACTTCAATTAGAGGCTTTATTGTTCGGTCAGGCAGGTTTTTTGCAAGAAGATTTATCGGATGATTATCCGCGCGAATTACAAAAAGAATATCGTTTTTTACAGAAAAAATACCAACTCACACCGATACCAAAAGAGCGTTGGCAATTCCTGCGTTTGCGTCCTGCCAATTTCCCGACTATACGCCTCGCACAGTTTGCGGCACTGACTTATCGCTCCAATCGTTTGTTTAGCCATTTACTTGAAGTACAGACGATTAGAGAAGTAGAAGAACTTTTTGACGTACAAATGTCCGATTATTGGCAGACACATTATACCTTCGATAAAGATTCTAAAAATATCAAAAAATCGCTCGGTAAAAAGACCATTCAGCTATTCATTATCAATACTATTGTCCCCTTTTTATTTTTGTATGGAAAAATACGCGACGATGAGGCTGCCACCAAAAAAGCCTTGCTGTTCATAGATTCTCTGCCAGCCGAAAACAACCATATTATTCGCGATTGGGGCAGCCTTGAGGTATCGCCCGATTCTGCTTATGAAAGTCAAGCCCTCATCCAATTGAAAAATGAATATTGTGATAAGAAAAGGTGTTTGCAATGTGCCATCGGACATGCGATTTTGAAGTAACGTAACACAGACATTCCTGTCTGTCGTACAGCACAGAGAAGAATGTCCGAGTTACGTAGAATTTCTTCCATAAAGTTTGACATTAAATCCAAGACCCACTACCTTTGCAGCAAAATTAACGGTTAATGATTAATGGTTAACGGTTAATGACAGAATTTCTTTTAAATAATGTTCTTAAATATTGGTCAATAATTTTACATAGTAATGATTATTAAAATTTTGTATAAGAAAACATTCACTCATTCAAAATTCACTCATTCACTCATTCAAAATTATTAACCATTAATCATTAAAATATGGCAAATCACGGCGACCAAGACTACGGCAGCAAAGGAAAAACCTTCGTTTATATCATCCTGACCTTTTTATTTATTATCTCGGTCATTGTTTACGTATATTATCGTAATTTTCAACTCGAATTTTGATTTTTTAACCATTAAGTATCGTACAGGCGATTTCAATCGCCATGTCTATTAAATTAGATTGTTTTTACATGGCGATTAAAATCGCCTGTACAATTTTCGTGACCTTAGTGGTTCAATAATCATGAAAAATCGCAAAACACGCAGACGACTCATTTGGATTGGATTAGGCTTGCTAACGATACTAATTCGTTGGATAGCAGGCTTTTACCCACAAACAGTTGAGTCTTTGTACTCGCGTGGGCTGTATCAAGGTGTACGTTGGATATTCGACCATACATTGACGATTACGCCTATACCATTATTATACGTACTGTTTGTTTTATTGGTAATATGGCTCGTATGGGCAATCGTCCGATTTTTTCGGAACAAACAACCTTTCGGTAAAAAGCTGCTCAATTCGCTCTTCTCACTATTAGCTTTCGCGGGTGGTTTCATTTTCTTTTTCACATGGTTGTGGGGTTTCAATTACGCGCGCGTACCTATTGAGCAGCAACTCAATTTTCAGCCCGAACCACTTGAATTGCAAGAAATTAAAACAAAATTCAACGAATACACCATTTTACTGGATTCGCTGCGCGAAAATATTCCTAATGCAGATACCGTAGCATTAAGCGAGGATTTTTTGCCCGAAAATCTCGAAAATACCATGCGCGACCTCCTCACCGAGACACTCACCGACCTCAATTACCCAAGCACCGGACGAGTACGCGGACGACTTATTTACCCGAAAGGCACACTCATCCGTAATAATGCTTCGGGAATTTACATTCCATTTATCGCAGAGGGAAATATTGATGGTGGTTTGTATCATTTGTCGATGCCCTTTACTATGGCACACGAAATGGCGCACGGCTACGGTCATGGCGACGAAGGCACCTGCAATTTCCTCGCCTACCTCGCCTGCCGGCGTTCACCAAACCCGTATATCCGCTACGCAGGTACGTACTCGTATTGGCGATACCTTCGTGGCGCACTCTTCCGACTTGATAACGACACTTACCTCCAACTCGAAGCCCAACTCCCCACAGGCATCCGCAAGGACCTCGAAGCCCTCAAACATAGCTGGACGCTATACCCGCAAGCCTTTCCAAAACTCCGAGATTGGCTCTATGACCGTTTTCTCAAATCGCAAGGTATCCCCGAAGGTACATTGAGTTACAGTAAAGTCATTATGATGATAGAAGCGTATGACGATAAACGGCAACAATAGCAACAAACTATTGACTATTGACTATGGACTACGAACTATGAACTGATAAATGTTAATTTTGAGCTAAAATAATAAATGAATTAAAACATATTTTTATTTTTGCGAAATAATGTTTTAATTTGTAAAAAGAGGTGATTTTATTAGTTTTGCATCCCCGAAAAATAACGATAGACACAAATAAGTATTCGTATAGATTAAGTTCCATTTAAATTGGAGTTTAAATAAAAGATTATCAATATCTTACATAATTTAAATTTAATCTTAATCTTTCCGATAACTATTCGGAATACACTTATTCACATTCAAAAAAAACAATAGATTAAGATAATGAGAAATACAAGGATTCTTCCACTAATGGTTATTTTAATGTTGGCTTTCACTTCGGCGTTTGGTCAAGTCAAATCAAGTGCGCCGTTGGATGAAGGGACGATTGCCAGCAAGTTTAGTTATTTGATTAATGAATCGGAGCGATTCAAAGAGTTTCAGGTGGTCAATCGCCGTTGGATACGCAAAATACGCGACCATGTGGCGGATAGCCTCAATACAGTACGTGCCGATTTGAACGATAAGAAAAATACCATCACCACACAGCAAAAAGAAATCGACGACCTCAAAGCCGAACTCGCCGGAACCAACGAAAATCTCACTACCGTAACCGACGAGCGCGATAGTATCAAATTCTTTGGTGCCAACATCGGAAAAAATACCTACAAGAGTATTATGTGGGGCATCGTAGGAGGTTTGGCACTCTTGTCACTGATTTTGTTTATGAGTTTCAAACGCAGCAATAGCGTCACTTCAGGCACTCAACAGGCACTCAAACGTACTCAAGATGAGTTTGATGCTTTCCGCGAACGTACCCTCAAAAAAGAACAAAAAATCATGCGTCGTCTGCAAGATGAATTGAATAAAAACGCAGCATCATAGGATTTTTGATTGAGTGATTTTTGATTTTTGATTCGATTTTGCTTCGCAAAATTTTTAGGAGTGACTCAATCAAAAATCAAAAATCACTCGATCAAAAATCATTTCTCTCTCCATTTTTTTAATAGCTTTTCATTTCCTGTGAGGCTTCCAATCACATAACTCTCTGATGCGTGAATAGCACGGGAATCATTCAATTTTTCGCGCTTCACACCCGAACTGCCGATATAATCCGAATGAATAAAATACGACTCATCACCTTCTCGTACCACAAATCCTACATGATAATCTAAGCCCAAAATGTATATCTCTCGCTCCTTGCGATTTTCCAGATAATTATTGAGTTTTTCGAGTGAAGCGAGGCGTTTCATACTCGTCGGTTCGCAGAGTTTTTCGGCGATGACAGAGGCAGCTTGTTGTGCCAATTTGTAGCGTTGGAGTTGCACGCCTATGTCGCGCAATGTGGTGGTGACGAAGTAACCACAGGCGATTTCGCCTTTGCGTGGTGTATCGGTATGTCCGTTGAAATCCCAGGGGGTTTGCATCCAATATCCGAATATCGAATCATTGAGCATCTCGAAAAAATAGTCGTTTGCTTCAGTAGAATTTTGGCGAAATGCGGTTTTTTCGCGCTTGATTTTTTCTTGTAATAATTCGTAGCTGCGTATGTGCGCGAGG
>CALHBW010000300.1 GCA_937930625.1 uncultured Saprospiraceae bacterium
GGGAGTGGTGGGTTAATCGTTGTTACAAATAGTGTCGGAGCTAACGCTCCTGCAAAATCAACGTGAATCATATTTTTTATCGAATTACGTATTGTTTTTTCATTAAAATGATTTCAAAGAAAGCTTAACTTAATGACATTGCCAATCAGATAAACTTGTCAATACTCCGGAAATAAAAAGTCCCTTCACTCATGTGAATGAAGGGACTTTTATATTTTGGAATTATCCCATTTTTCGATTGCTTCATGGTTTCATGGCAACCATGAAACCATGAAGCAATCGAACAATGAAACCATCCAACCATGAAACAACATCATTTCCCACGTCCTTCGACCAGAATCAGAACGGTATAAAGTAGAATTTTAATATCTAAGGCGAGCGACATATTTTCGATATACAAAATGTCGAATTTAAGACGTTGAACCATTTCATCAACATTGGAAGCGTAGCCATATTTGACCTGTCCCCAAGAGGTGATGCCCGGACGAACTTTGAGCAGATGCTTATAATGCGGGGCACGTTCGACGATTTGGTCAATAAAAAATTGACGTTCGGGACGCGGACCCACGAGCGACATTTCACCGACCAATACGTTCCAAAAATTGGGCAATTCATCCAAGCGATACTTACGCATCACGCGCCCCCAGGGGGTCACGCGCGGATCGGCATCTTGCGAAAGTTGCGGACCTTGCTGCTCCGCGTCGGTGTACATTGAGCGAAATTTGTAAATGTGGAAAGGCTTTCCATTCAAACCTATGCGCTCCTGAGAATAAAATATCGGACCGGACGATGACATCCGCACCCGTATGGCAATATAAATCAAAAGCGGCAACAGCAAAATTAGCATGACACCCGAAGCCACAACATCCATCAGGCGTTTGAGCAATCGCTGCCAAACGGGCATCAGGCTCGGCGATATTTCAATCAATACTGCACCATAAACGTGGTTCATTTTCACCGTTCCCAACATAATATCGTACATATCGGGAATGATTTTTATCACCAAATTGAAATCATATAAAATATTGAGAATGCTGCGAAGGCGATTGTGTTCGGAAGTTTCTACCGCAATAATGACTTCTTCCACATTATGAGTACGAATGGCTTCCGAAAGGTCTTTAATCTTGCCGACGCAGGGGAGGTGTGCTTTGAGTTGGTTGCGGCTATCGCCATTGACATCAATAAATCCCTTGAAAATATAACCAAGCGAATGGTCGCGCTCCGTGATGTCTTGGTAGAGGTCGAGTGCGTTTTTATTGCCGCCAATGATGAGCGTATTGAAGCCGACCAAACCTGTTTTGAGACGATTGTGAGCAACGGTCAATATCGACAAACGCACAAAAGCCGTAATCCCGAAGTGAATGCCAAACAAGCCCAAAACCAAATCGCGATAATTCGGGTAGCCCTGAATCACATCGTCCAACATCAAGGCAAAAAACAGAAAAATCACACCCAAAAAGGTCAACCCAAACGTGCGTATCAGCACCCGCATCCGCGAAGCGCGATAGATGTCATTATAAGATTCAAACACAGCATAGAGCAAAATCCACCCAAGCGGAATGACGATGACTCCTGCGAAAAATTTAGGGTCATTGAGCATCGACCACTCAAAAGGCTGCAACTCAATGCGTATTTTTCGATAGATGAAAAAACAACACCAAGCCAACATTGCCGCGAAAAAATCCGCCACAAAATAAATAAATATGCCTCTGCGTCTGTTGCCCATGTTACTTTTGAAGTTTAAGTTTAAGAATAAGTTTAAGTTTAAAAATTTAATTTTCAATTAAATTTATATTTTATTAATTTATTATTTTTTGAAAAAGAAATAATTTTTAAACTTAAACTTAAACTTAATCTTAAACTTCTACTGGTGTATCAATTTAATATTATCCATGACCAATTCGGAAAAACCCACATCGTCGGATTTGTTCATTTTGATATAGATTTGAAAACGGTCTCCATTAGATGCGCTAACTTCTTGATTGAGACTGACGTAGATTTTATTCCATTCCTCACGCGGAATGAGGGTCAGAATATCGACATCTACTGTCGCGCCACTCGCACTCTGCATAGCACGAAAACCTATCGTGAAATTCGTATTGCACTTATAATTCATCTCCAGATAAACGCGCTCTCCTGAAGTCGGTAAGGCATAAAAAAGCCCCGTTCCAATGAAGGCTTGACTGCCCGTTTCGTTCAACGTAATTTTCCCCGAACCGTTCCCTTCGAATACATCATCAAAACTTACTTCTATGCGTGTGCCGGGGTCGCCGTCGAGGTCATCCACAAAAGAATTACTGCCGTTAAAATCTTCGATAAATACAAAATTTGCCTCCGAATTATAGGTCACTTGCGGATTGACTTGCAAGACTTCTCCTTCTACCAAATCGCCCGCCACCGTGTAGCGCGTATAAAAAGGATACAACTCACGTATCGCCGAAATCCCGCTTTCAATCACAATCGGGTCAACAGCGATATTCTGCGTACCGTACTCCAAAACCGGAATCGTAGCCGGCAAAGGAAAAATCCCCAAAGATTGTGCGCCTGCCACTACTTGTACCGCACTGATTTTGTGCGACGCACTGCCCTGTAAGCCGCTCGTCGTCACCAGCACCGTGTCTATCTGAATGTAAGAAGGAATTGGTTCTTCTTCGAGGTCGCAACTTTGCCAAGTCGTTGAGGCGAGTAGTAGGGCGAAAAACAGAAATGCAAGCGTACTTGGTTTTGCCCTACGCGAATTTTTATTATTATTTTTTGTAAATAAATTCATAATCCTAATCCAATGTTTTTGTGTATTTTTTTATTTCGGAAAATGCTAAACCAACGTGAATTTATGCTTGTTTTTTTATTTCGGAAAATACTAAAGCAATCAAAAATCCCAAAATCAAAAATCCTTCAATTTACTTGCGTTGTCGCACTACTTTCTTGCTAATTAAGACTCAGATATCGAATGTTGCTTGACTGTTATTCAGCCTAAATCAAAACCAATCAAAAATCAAAAATCCCCAAATCAAAAATCACTCAATTTCCCCTAAAATCCGATACGCCAAGTCCATCGCCCGATAGCCTTCCTGCAAACTCACTTTCGGCGTTTCATTCCGGCGAATACAATCCGCGAAAGTTTGTAATTCCATTTGAATAGCGTTGACGGGTTCGGTTTTGGCTTGTTGTAATTCGAGGTATTTTTTGCCGGAATTGGTGTCGAGGGTCATTAGATTTTCTTTTTGAGGTGCGTTATTTTCCGCATCATACAAGCGAATAATGTCTGTTTTTTTATCCAAAAAATCCATGCTGATGTATGCGTCCTTTTGAAAAAGGCGCACTTTCCGCAGATTTTTCATGGAGATGCGACTTGCCGTAAAATTCGCCACACAACCATTCGCAAATTCCACCCTTGCATTCGCAATATCGGGCGTATCGCTCACCACTGCCACGCCACTCGCGTGTACCTGCGCCACCTCATGCGGCACGAGACTCAACACAATATCCAAATCGTGAATCATCAAATCCAAAATCACCGACACATCCGTTCCTCGCGGATTGAACATCGCCAAGCGGTGCGCCTCCACAAACATCGGCTCCAATGCGACATCTTGCACCGCCAGAAACGCAGGATTAAAACGCTCTACATGTCCGATTTGTACATGTACATTGTGTTTTTTGTGCAATAAAATCAATTGTTGGGCTTCGGTGAGCGTGTGTGTCAGGGGTTTTTCGATAAATACGTGTCTATCCTGCTCCATCGCGAGTGCGGCAAGCGCGTAATGCGCGGGCGTCGGCGCGACAATATCCGCCACATCCACCGCCTGAATGAGTGATTCGGCACTATCGAAACGCGGAATTTGAAATTCATCTGCTACCTTTGCTGCCACCACATCATTCGGGTCGTAAAATCCCACTAATTCATAGACATCCACAAGTTCGCGGATACATCGCAAGTGTATCTTACCCAAATGACCGACCCCAAAGACACCTATTTTTAGCATGGAAATGGATTGATTGCTTTATTGTTTCATGGTTCGATTGCTTCATGGCTTCATGGTTTTTATTTTCGCGTAGCGAAAAACAATACAACAATGAAGCAATATAACAATGAAGCAATGAAATCAAAGCGGCGTGAAATTACGGGTTTTTGATTGGTTTTTGGGAATATGGATGGGAAAGTGTGCTTAATTGGTTTTAATTCGGTACGATGTTATTTGTAAATGCTGATAAGCAGACAAGTTAAATGTTAAACAAATCTTCTAAGCCTACTGTCGAGCTGTGGTTTTGTTAAGCGTGTAAAGATTTCGCGGACTATAGACTTGTATAGTCCGCGAAATCTTGTAAAATATAGCACTTTTCGCGGGGTATTGGGTTTTATATGCTGCGGAAAGTGGGGTTTTTAGCTATAAGTCCGTTTTAGACATCAACCCAAAAGTGATGCAAGACAACCTCCGAACCATCAACTCGCGGGTGAGTAGATTTGAGTTTTGCGGTGGTATTGATGTGGATTTTTTGGAGTTGTTCGGACGAGTTCCATCCTGCGTCCAGTATCCATTGATTGATTTTGGTGTACCAATGATTGAAGTCGTTTTCTTTTACGAAAGCAATCAAACCGTTAATTGGAATATTTCTATCTCTATTGTCAACACCATGTTTACCTTCTTTAAATCGTTGGATTCCTGCACCTTTTCCGTAAACATATTCGTATTCATTGCGTGGTGATTTTTTAGTGCCTTTTGGTGTAGGTAATAATTTTGCTTCAATTGTAAAAATAAGCAAACCGCTATTCTTATGAAAGACGCCAATATCAACAACATAGCTTCCTTTTTGTGGCGTTTCGTGATTAAAAACGAGAGAAAAGTTATCCTCGTTAAGGTAGTTATTCATAAAAACACAGAAAGCCATGGTGTGCTGTTTTTCATTTTTCTTCTTTTTTAGAATGTTATCAAATACTTTGGAAGTTGTGAAATGGGTGATGTGCTCATCTACCGAAGCTATCAACTTCGATACAAGAACATTTGGACGTAGTATTTTATCGAATTCGTTTGGTATCATAGTGTTTAGGAGTTAATATCCCGCATCTTTCAAATCCATAAAAGTATCCCCGGCATCTCGTAGAGCTATTGACCTAAGCCAGTAACGTAGTGAGTTTGGTTTAATTAGATATACACAAGCGTAATCATTTTCATATTCATAATATCGGATAATTCGCTTGTACATCACGCCTTTATTGGTTTCCTCATTTTCTAATAATGATTTGAAATCCAATACTTTATCTTCGTCATCGTACTTGTCTTTTAATCCACCGTTCTCCCCGAACCCAAATTGATAACTGATAAAGGTATCGGTGTGAATGACCTCACCGATTTGCCATGAGTTGTTGTCTTCGGCGTAAATTTCGTTGAGGGAATCGCAGTAGGTTTTGCCGAAGGCTTTGAGGTCTTCCGGTTTTGGTGATTGGTGTAGTGGGTAGCCGTCTTTATTTTTTGCTATGGCTTTTCCGAGATGTATGTAGTATTTAAGTACGTCGTCTTGTATGATTTTTTCTGTTTTGGACAAGTCTAAATATTTTTCATTAGATGGAAAAGGAAGAATGTCTAAGTCTCTTTTATTTATTTCTGTCTCAGTTAAAACCAAGCAACTTCCACTATTGATTAGTGTTGCGAGTTTGTATATGTCTTTATGTTTGTTTTGTATGAAATCATAAATACGTTTTAGTTCTAAGAAATCTTCATTTGGTGTATGAATACCTACAAAATCTCTGTTGAAATACAAATATTCTTTTGGTGTGTATTTATCAATCAAAGCAATTGGAATATTGTTTTTTCCCAATATCTGGTCAATGACAATAAAAGGAGGTTTATACATAATACTTTTTGGAAAAGATTCTAATTGGTTGGTTTTTTCTCCTTCCTTCGAAATTGTATATTCTCCATTCTCATTGACACTAATTATTTTATCCCCCTTATCAATAAAATCAGCATATTTCTTTTTTGTCTTGCCACCGATTTTATAGCCTGAACGATATAACCATTCTGCTCCTTCTTCTTGTTTTTCCTTAATAAGATATTTTAAAGTTCTCAATAAACTCAAGCGATAAATCAAGTGAAACAATTGACCTCCACCAAGTAAGTTGGTTTTCCATACAAACTGCTTGTCTTCATCTACTGCCCATCGCCAAGGTACGTTATGATAGTCATAATAATCTATTTCAAAACGAATTTTCTTTTCGCTGAAATATTCTCGCTTGACGACAATGTGTTGGATAGATTGTTGCTTTGAAGATTGATTATCAATGATGAAAGCTACAATAGGTACTTCTGCAGTACGACGGAAGAGCATTTTTCGTAAGTGTGTAAAATCAAATATTTTTTCGACAGTATAATTGGTGAAAATTTTATTTCTATATGCTTGTGAAGGTTTTGATTTATTGTATAAAATAACATTTGAAGGAACTATCATACAGACTTTCTTACCAAAGTGTAAGGCACCTTCAAGAAATTTGAGTGCAAGTTTATTTCCGGGGACTTTAGTTCCAAATAAGTCAAGTAAATCTTTATTCGTTATCGTCCCTTTTTTAGAATCATTAAATGGTGGATTGCCGATAACTAAATCAAATTTTTGCTTTTTTGCCATGTTTTTACGTGCCCAATCCACAAAATTACTCCCTTCTATATTTTCTTTACTAAGGTTTTTAAATTTAAGATTCTTCCATATTTCCTTTGGATTTAATTTATCTAAAAATGCTGTTGTTAAACTAAAAATACTGACAAAAGCCGCCGTTTCTTCAATATCAATACCAAAAATATTTTCTTCTAAAATTTTTTGTGATGTTTTTTTATCGGGATAACTTATTTCGCCTGTTTGATTGTATTGGTTGATAGCATACCACTGCAACATTCGTTTGTAAGCCACCACAAGAAATACACCCGAACCGCAAGCAGGGTCTAATACCTTAAAACTTTCATTTGCAAACAAATTAGGCTCATCCAAAGGCATTGACTCATCTATTAGCAAATTGACTAAATGAATGGGCGTATAAACGACATCTTTTTTCACTTCGCCTGTACGTAAAGCATCAGCTTGAATAAAATTCTCGTATATCGCACTGATTACTTCGGTAGGTAAATGCTCAAAACTATATTGTTTCCAAAGAAAAAGTTGCCGACTTTCAAGATTAATTTCGCCACTTAAAAACTCAGCTATGGGCGTTAAGTTGGCAGCTTTTATCTGTTTCTTTTCTTTAGAATCAAATTTATTAAATATTTGACCATTAAATTTGTTGGCTAATTTATCAAGAACATCAATACATAACTTATTTCTTAAAACATCTTCAAAAGAGTTGACCCCAATTTTTTTGTAAATTTCACTCAATGTGTGTATACCACTTTCGGGGTCTTTTTTTTCCTCTAAAAATTTAACCAAAATAGAAACTACCAACAGCTTATCTATTGTAGATGCTTCTATCTCTAATTTTTCATTAGAGATTTTTTGTCGAGCTTTCATCAAGTAGTCTAAAAGAAATATATACGGACTACTACCCTCATTCAACTTATCTTTTTGCTCCGACTGTTCCCAAAAAGTACCATTTCCAAATAAGTGAGCCGAGAATTTTTTAGTATTAAATTTTTCTATTAAGTCACCTGCTAATTTCAACACACCATCATCAAGCGTAACATCTTTTTTATCCTTAATCCTTTTAGCCGGCTGCCGCGCATTAATAATATCAATTCGCGTATCCGTTAAAATGATATACACCTCTGCTTGTCCGGCACTCCAAAGTGCAGCATGAAGTTTTTTATGTTCTTCATTATCAAAAAAACCTTCTTTTTTATTGAAAATATAAACGGCAGGTTGGGAATAAGCAACTGAATCTGAATCGTCTGAAGTTGGTGTATTTTTCTTATAGAAGCGTCTGAAATATACAGCATTTGCACCGAGTTTGAGGGCTTCACTCATGTACAGACGCTCGTAATTATTTGTTGCATCTTCAATACTATAACAAAGTCCGTCACCTTCGGTGAAGCCCAATCGTTCTAAAACAGGCGGCGGATTTTTCATAGTATTTGGTTCAGAATTTCATCAATTAGATAGGTCTTTACAGACCTTTGAACAAAGGTCGCATTTTAATTTTTTATAACCAAATAAATGACAAAAATATTGCGTTATTTAAACAAAAAAAGACAGAAAATCCTCAATTCGATAGATTTTCTGCCCTTTTTATTAAATCACAAAAACTGTAATATTCCTAACTATCCACCAAAACCCCCACAACAACCCCATCCAAAAGCTCCACCTCTTCCCCATCAACCGAGTCTGCAAGTTCCAATGAATTTGCCAAAACTTCCGCCTGAATATAGTCGCCAAATTGCTCCACTGCGGGAATAATCGCCTCATGCTTTTGCAACTTCACCGAGATACGGTCAGTCACATTAAAATCCCGACTTTTCCGAATATTCTGAATACGATTCACCAACTCGCGTGCGATACCTTCCGCTTTTAGCTC
>CALHBW010000301.1 GCA_937930625.1 uncultured Saprospiraceae bacterium
AATGAATGAGTGAATAATTTTTGATTGAGCGATTTTTGATTTTAGATTGGAAGAATTTTATTGCCAAATTTAAACATGCTAATATTTTTCTATTGACGCATTATCGCATTAAAAATATTCACTCATTGACAAAAAAAAACGTGTCCGTCCGAAATCGAACAAACACGTCCCAAAAACCATTATGAAAAGAATAAACGAACTATGAAAACCTCTATTAATAAAACTTTATTATTGTTGTTACATATAGGTTTTACGCTCATAGTTGGTAAAAGTTTCAAAAAAAGTGAAAAAAAAATTATTTTTTTTCTGAAACCATTTTACGTAAGCGCAATATACGACAAAAATCATATAAGCGCAAGTATGTATTAATAAAAATCTGTTAAATAACTCGTGGATTATCTGTTACAACATATCGAGGCTTTGATATTTACAGCCGAACAACCCATTCCTTTGAAGGAAATTAAAGCTTGTCTGCAAGAAACTTTTCAGACGAAATTTAAACAAGGAGAATTGGAAGATGCCATTCAAAAGCTAATAAAAAAGTACGAAGACGATAATTTTTCTTTTGAAATTATCGAAATCGCAGAAGGTTATCAGTTTCTCACAAAGGGTGCGTATCACAACACCGTTGGTACGATGCTCAAGCAACGCACCAAAAAACGCCTGTCGCGCGCGGCACTCGAAACACTGTCCATTATCGCCTACAAGCAACCCGTCACGAAAAGCGAAATGGAAAAAATCAGAGGTGTGAGTTGTGATTATTCTGTTCAAAAATTGCTCGAAAAAGAACTTATCGCTATGACCGGACGTAGTGATGGTCCGGGACGACCTTTATTATATGGTACGAGCGAGAAGTTTATGGATTATTTCGGCATCAAATCCATCAAAGACCTCCCCAAAATAAAAGATTTCAAAACCGCCGATAGCGAAATCGGCGAACCTATCTCTGCCGATGAAGTCGTCGCGCAAGCAGTAGTTGACGACGTGCCGCTTACGCCAAATGTACCTGTGCCGGAAGGGGAAGCGCAAGCAGATTTGCCCAAAGAAGAAATAATAAGTGAAGAAGAATAAAAATGTACCAACCTACTCATCTGTATTACATGAACACGATACAGTGTAATCAAAGATGCACAAAGTGTTCCCATTGGAAATATAAAGACAAGGCAGACAGACTACCAACTCATAAAATTATCAATGCGATTCTATCAATTCCAACAATAAAAGAATTGTGTATAGTTGGTGGTGAACCCTTATTATTTAAAGAAGAAATTTACGAGATACTAAGCGGAATTTCCAAAACGGAAATAAGGACAATAATCATCACTAACGGCGTACCAATGGATATGGAATTTATTGGCGAAGTATCAAAGTATGATATTCATATCGTTGTTTCTATTGACACTATGGATAGTGAATTTTGGAAATTTGTTAGGGGTGCTAACTCATATGATAAAGTTTTCAAGAATCTTGAATATGCAATAGATGTTTTGCCTTCACCTCAAATCAGTATTCAGTCTGTTTTATCAAAAGAAACACAACCACACATGGAAGCCGTCAGTGAATACGCAAAAAGTAAGGGAGTTTATCATTCTATACAAGACTATATCACAGAGGGTTTTGAGGGATATTGGACACCATTGGAGCAGAAGAAAGCGTTTGTACCTGATACTGAACAGCAATGTTATGCTGCGGATAGAAATTTATCTATTGTACAAAATGGGGATGTATATACTTGTTTTCAGCAAAATTGGATTGAAGACTGTGAAAAACCGTTGGGAAATTTGAACTCTCAAGAAATGACCGATATACTTTCCTCTGATTATGCCCTCCGGGTTAGTCAGAAAATGAGGGTATGTAACCTACCTTGTAAAGTATTAAAATGCAATACAAAGAACTAATGAAATTCGAGGAAGTCATCATAGAATTGAGTTATAATTGCAATTTGAGCTGCTCTATGTGTGGTTTTGGAAAGCATGTTAACCCATTTCACAAAAATAAATTTCTGTCATTTGATACATACAAAAAAATACTACATCAAATAGGTAGCATTACTCAAACTGTCAGATTGAACGGACGTGGTGAAAGTACAATACATCCTGATTTTAAAGAAATTGTGAATTATACAAAATCACAGTTTCCAAATTTAAATATCAACCTGTTTTCAAATATGTCTTTTCGTAATGATAAAATCCTGCAAAGTCTCACCGAGAATGACGTACAATTATTTATTTCTATGGATAGCCCCTATGAAGATGAATTAGTTGAAATCAGGAAAGGTGCAAGATACGAGTATATGATTCACAACATAGAGCAGTTGAAAGTGTTGAAAAAACGTCCATTTATTATTTTTACCATTCAAGAAGAAAATCTATTACAAATCTATGATATGGCGGAATTTTCCTACAAAAATAACTGCCATATATTGTATAATACGATAAGAAGAGATGAGGGAATTGAAAAATTTATTGACCTTGTAAAACAGCATAAAGCATTAATTATCAATCAATTTGAACAGGCAAGTAAATTGTATGAGGAAAATAATTTGCAATTGCATTTTCCTGACCAATTAGCCGGAATCGAATTAAAAGCGGCTCATGCGAATAAAACACATGGCAGTATGAAAAGCTGTCCGATTTTGGATAAAGAATTGTGCATCCTCTATGACGGCACAGTTACCCCTTGTAATATGTTCAATCCTTATGTGTATGGAAATATCCTGAATGAAGGACTGAATCAAATTTGGAAAGGGCAAAAAAGAATGGATTTTTTAACCTCGCACAAGTATCATTATTATTGTAATAATTGTGCAAATCTTGGAACGTAATGAGCTCAATTTCGCATTTACCTTATGGAAAAGTGTTAGATTATTGGTACGAAAAATTAGAGGGAAATAAAAATAGAACTAAATTTTTGATGACCAAATTCATCGAAATATTCACCTTCAAACCCAAAAATATTTCAATAAATCAAGACTTCAAATTCATTGATTTTCCAGACGGTAAAAAACATAATTTGCCCATAAAAGCTAAAATTGGTGTTGTTGTGCCAATCTATATCAAATCAGATAAGAATTTGAAAGATTTACAAAATCTATTTCAATCTATTTTCAATTTAGAATACCAACCTGATGTTGTAATTTTGATAGATGATTGTTCACCAATGAATTATGAATATCCAAGCCATTTTATACAATTTGTACAGCAGAAAAACTCAGGCCCTGCAAAAGCGAGAAACAAAGGAATTGAATTAGCACTCCAACAAAAAGTGGACATCATCGCATTTACTGATTCTGATTGTATTTTGGATAAAGAATGGACTAAACAAATTATATTTCATTTTCAAAAAGATAAAAACTGTGCAGTGGTTTCGGGTAATACCATTTCGTTTGATAAAAATTGGCTTGGGACTTACCACAATATTAATGGGACATTAAACGGGCGAAAATTTAAAGCATCTGATAGATTACTATACGGAACTACTGCGAATTTAGCAATCACCTCAGAGGTTGGTCAACAGATTAAGTTTAATGAGCAATTTCCAAATGCGGCGGGGGAAGATATTGAGTTCTGTTTTAAAGCAAATAGAGCCGGATTTGAAATCAAGTTTAACGAAAAAGCTATCGTAAATCACCATTATGGATATACTAAGAATTTTTTTGGTAATTTGCGAAAATTCCGAAGACAATTTATAAAATACGCAAAAGGGGAAAGAATTTTGCTCGAACAAGTTCCTGAATATTATATTTATTTTGATAAAACAGAAGAAATCAATCCGTTCAGGTGAAAAATATCGTCAATCACAATGCCAAATTATAATAAAAAAAATAATAAACAGATAGAAGCCCCCGCCAAACCACCGCGTCTCAACAAATACGTCGCCAACGCAGGTATCTGTTCGCGCCGCAAGGCAGACGAGCATATCAAAAAGGGTTTGGTGCAGGTCAATGATGTCGTAGTACGTGAAATGGGCTACCGCGTACAACCCGGCGAAGTGGTCAAATTTGAAGGAAAAGTCATTGAACCCGAAAAAAATAAGGTCTATATCCTGATGAACAAACCCAAAAATGTTGTCACCACTGTCAGCGACGAAAAGGCGCGAAAAACCGTCATGGAAATTGTCAAAAATGCTTGCACCGAGCGCATCTATCCCGTCGGACGATTGGATAGAAATACAACGGGTTTGCTGCTGTTGACCAATGACGGTTCACTTGCCGACAAGCTCATGCATCCTCGCAATGGTGTCCGCAAAATTTATCATGTTACATTGGACAAACCCGTTACGAAAAAACACATCCAAGCCATCCGCGACGGCATCACACTCGAAGACGGCGATGTAATGGTCGATAAAGTCAGTTACATTAAAGAAGATGATAAGACTCTCATTAGCATAGAAATACATATTGGTAGAAATCGTATCGTCAGGCGTATTTTTGAGCATTTTGATTATGCTGTAAAAAAACTAGACCGCGTATATTACGGCGGATTGACCAAGAAAAATATTACACGCGGCTACTGGCGAAATTTGACCGAAAAAGAAGTCATTATGCTAAAACATTTTTCTTAACGTAGCGTATGCGTCTCGCTTGCGTCCGTAGCATAATGCCTCCGGCTTGTGCAGCACCAAGTTCCGTCAGGTAGAGAAAATTCATGAATTTTCTCTACCTGACGTGGCGCAAGCCAGAGGCATTACGCTACGGTTTTTGTTATGCGAACATTCCAACCACGCGAAATATTCCTCCTTCGTTTGCTCACCTTTTGCGTTTTTGCAGGTCGGGCGTGGCAGCATATTTTTTGGGATATACCTATCCGCGCTTTTGCATGGGACGAAGGGCTGCTCAAAACTCCCGTCGAAGCACTCACTAATCTGACTTGGCAGGAATACGTTACAAGTATGACGGTAGATACATGGCTGCAAGGTATCGCGCAAGGCTTGGGTTGCTTGTGTGTGGCATGTGCAGTGGCGACGTGGTGCATCACACCGACTCGCAAGTGGCTCGGTACTTTGCTCAAAATCGGCGGTGGCTATCTCATTCTGCTTTTTTTGATGTATTGGAAAGAGCGTTTTCAGAGTGTGGGCATGTTTGTCGAACATACTTTGCAATGGGCTACGCCTTTTTTACTCGTCCATATCATTTTCCAACAAAAAAATACGAAGCAGTTTCGTTTTTGGGTAAAAACCGCGATTGCGCTTACCTTCATCGGACATGGTTTGTATGCTTTTGGTTACTATCCCGTTCCCGGTAATTTTGTGGAAATGATGGTCGGAACATTTCATCTTGCTGACAATCAGGCACTTTGGTGGCTCAAAGTCGCGGGAGTTATCGACTTCATTGCCGCGGCGGCTTTATTTATTCCCTCCCTGATGCGTCCTGCAATCTGGTATTGTATTTTATGGGGAACACTAACTGCCCTCGCACGTATCGTCTCCAATTTCACCTTTGACCTTCCGTTTGATAGCCTCCACCAATGGCTGCACGAAACCATTTTTCGCCTTCCGCACGGCGGCATCCCTTTATTATTGTTATGGTTGATAAAAAAAGAGTAATTTTGCGGGAGGCAATGAGTGAATGAGTGAATTTTGAATGAGTGAATGTTTTTAATGCGTCAATGCGATAATGCTACAATGCGTTAATGTTCTTCAATGAATGAATTTAAATAAGTGAATGTTTTTAATGCGAAAAAAGGAAAATATTAACGTATTATATAATTCACTCATTAAATATTCACTCATTCACTCATTAAATATTCACTCATTCAGTCATTCAAAATTCACTCATTACACATGGAAGATTGGGAATTAGATTTTGAATGGTTGCGGGTGCGCCATTTGGTAAAAGACATTTTCGGCAAAGATAAATTGCCGGATATGCAAGCTGTCTTGTTTGCTATCGGCATACAGGAATTGGGTAGGATGGAAGACGAATTTACGAAGGAACAAAAACAGGATTTGATGCACATTGCGGTGTGTCGCTTGTTGAGTTACGATGGCTATTACGAATTTGAAGGACGCGACCAAGATGGCTGGCCCCACTGGAAAGCCCTCCGACCAATACCCGAAAAAGGCGTCGAAAATCAAGAGGGAATGTTGAAGGAATATGTGATAAAATATTTTAAAGAATGGGAAGATGAAGAAGAGTGATTGTGTGATTGAATAATTGTGTGATTGTGAAATTGCAATGTATTGCCGATATTTTACAATCATACAATTTCACAATTCTACAATCTGACAAATTAATATGGATACTTTAGAACAACTACTCAATTCAAGACTTTTTCGTGATACCGACTTTGAGTTTTCATTGGTAAACTTTCTGTGGGCAGCCTTAGCTTTGGCTATCGCGAGGGGATTGGTGTGGTTGTTTACGGAGAAAATATTACCGCAATTTTATAAGCGTCAAAAAACAGAAATTGGTTCGCAATACACCATTAATCAACTGCTTAAATATTTTATTTATACCATTGGTACCTTGTGGGCAATACAAAATCTGGGTATCAATACCAATGTCATTTGGGGCGCGATGGCAGCATTGGCGGTCGGTTTTGGTTTGGGTTTGCAGCAGACCTTTAATGACTTGTTTTCGGGATTGATTATGCTCTTTGAAGGGAAAATACGGGTTGGTGATTCCGTGGAGTTGAATAATGCAGTTGGGCGTATCATTCGCATTGGCATTCGTACATCGGATATTGAGACGCGCGATAATGTGGTCATGGTTGTTCCCAATTCCAAACTCGTTGTGGAGAGTGTCAATAATTGGAATCACGATTATAATCGTGTGCGGTTTATGCTTTCCGTAGGTGTACATTACGACTCTGACCCTGAACAAGTTAGAGACCTTTTGCTCGAAATTGCACAAGCGCACCCGCGTGTGATGAAGCAACCTACACCTTTTGTACGTTTTGCGGATTTTGGGGATTCAGCCTTGATGTTTGAATTATATTTTTATTCGCGCTACCTGATTGTTTCGGGCGATACTTTGAGTGATTTGCGGTACGAGATTTTTCGCGTTTTTAAGGAAAAGAATATTGAAATTCCTTATCCGCAGCGTGTTGTTTACTCTAAATCGTAACACAGATATTCCTGTCTGTCCACTTTTATTAAGAGTTTTAAATATTGGGAGTTTTTCATTTTCATTTGAAAACTACGGATAAAAAATGAACGCGAAATGTATGCACTGATAATCCGTTGGTTATGATTTAAGTAAAAAATTATCATACAGCACGCCAACCCAAAACCCAAAAAAGTAACCGTCATACTGAATTTATTTCAGTATCTCCCGAACGATAGAAAAACCATGTTGCAATAAAGAGGTAACTTGTTGTTTTTGAGTGAAATATAAAATTTTAGCTCACATTCAATATTGTGCTTGTCGTTCGGAAGATTCTGAAATAAATTCAGAATGACGTTCTGGTTTAGGAGTAGGATGTTTTTTATCCGTGGTTTTCATTTTCATTGATATTTTCATTTTCATTGATATTTTCATTATTATTTTTAATTAATCCATGAAAATTTCCATCTTAATGCCAGTCCGCAATGCGATGCCTTACCTTCGTGAGTGCCTCGAATCCATCCTTGCACAGACTACGGAAGATTGGGAATTACTCGCCATCAATGACCATTCTACCGACGATAGCAAAGCCGTTTTACAAGCATTTTCAAAAAAAGATAATCGCATACAAGTATTTGATAATCAAGAAAAAGGAATCATACACGCGCTACGTCTTGCCTACGCACACAGCACGGGCGCGTACCTCACCCGTATGGA
>CALHBW010000302.1 GCA_937930625.1 uncultured Saprospiraceae bacterium
TCACAATTGGGTTTGGCGGCAATTAAGATGCGTTTGCCTATCAACAAGTTGGTTCAGAAAACGATTTTCAAGCAATTTTGCGGTGGCACTACGCTGCTCGAATGTCAACCGACCGTTGACCGACTAAACAAGCATAATGTATTGACCATTCTTGATTATGGCGCGGAAGGTAAATGCACCGAAGAAGCCTTCAATGCGACCATGCGCGAGACGATGCGTGCTGTACGATTTGCCCATGAAAACGATACTGTACCCGTTATCAGTACAAAGATTACGGGTTTGGCGCGATTTGAATTATTGGAAAAAGTACAACTCGGCGAAAAACTCAATGAAGACGAACAACGCGAGTACGATAATGCCTTCAAACGTCTTGACTCCATCTGCTATGTAGCCCACGAAAACGGTGTAGGTATCTTTATTGATGCCGAAGAAAGCTGGATACAAGACACGATAGATTACATGGCATTTGCAATGATGGAACGCTATAATCGCCAACGTGTCATTGTATATAATACGTTCCAATTTTACCGCCACGACAGGCTCAATTTTTTGAAAAAATCTCACCATATTGCTCAAAAGAAAAATTATATCTTAGGCGCGAAACTCGTGCGTGGTGCGTATATGGAAAAGGAGAACGCCCGTGCCGAACAAAACGGTTATCCCACACCCATCCAACGCGACAAAGTTGCTACGGATAAGGATTATAATGCTGCCCTTCGCTTTTGTATAGAACGCTATGAGCAAATTGCTTTCTGTAATGCCTCTCACAATGAAACAAGCGCGTGGTACATGCTCGAACTCATCGAAAGAAAGCAACTTGACCCGGCACATTCACATTTGAATTTCTGTCAATTGTTAGGCATGAGCGACCATCTTTCCTTTAATTTGGCTCAGGCGGGTTTCTGTGTCGCCAAATATGTACCTTATGGTCCGGTGCGGGATGTTGTGCCTTACCTTATTCGACGAGCAAAGGAAAATAGTGCCGTTGTAGGTGATATGAGTCGGGAATTGGGATTTATTGTGAAAGAAATGGAACGGAGAGGGTTGCGTTAGTGCGGTTATTCGTTGTGCATTTTTTTTGATAATGAGTAATTTATCGTCAAGAATAACTGCCCGTCATTACCTACTCACTACATGAGAAAAATTTAAAATCATAATATGAACTCGTTTTCGCTCGAAAATTAATCTAAACTCGTCTGCCATTTGCAAAATGTCAGCCGTGTTTAGGTTAATTTTCGGGCAGATTTGACTTCCAATCCCAATTCATATTGTTAAAAATAGTGCAAAGCATTTACAAAATAAAAAACCGATAATCGGCAAGTCCGATTATCGGTTTTTATTTTATATCAATTTATGATTGATTAACAAGGATACTTTTAAAACGAATCACAAGTCAACGAATCACTACATTAAGCACGTTCTAAAACAGTTTGTCTTTGTCTGATACCAACGATAGCCACAATACACATTGAAAGTGCCAACATAATCAATCCCCACTGACCAACAGTAGGTACAGAATCACAGTAAACACAGCCACCGCCGCTAACGACGCCGGTTGTCATGCCAAGTCCGTCATTGGCAGAAGCACTCGTAAAATCTGTAGAGTAAGTCTCGCCGCTCGCCAGATATATAACGATAGTGTAAGTACCATCACCATTATCTGTTGCCATTGGCATGGTGACAACATTACCCATCATGTCGTAGAATGTTCCGGTAGTATTCGGACCAACTGCCCAGTCTGTAATACCTGCTTGAGCAGGTGTTGTTGTAATGGTAATTTGCTCGTAGAAAAGGTCAGATTCACCATCACCATTAGTATCTACATTTTCGTCTCCAAAACACGAACATGGATCAATCAATTCAGCATCAGCCGTACCCGGCTCAGAGCATGGCTCAGGCGCAACACCCATCATCGTAGCTGTACATGTCGCATCCTCTGTGTCAGTATAAGTTACTGTAACGTTACCACCGCTAATCGGGAATGGTCCGTAAGAAAGTGTAGTACCATAAGCAACACCTGCATTACCCTGGTCATCAGAGAAAGTCTGCGATGCAGCCGGGTCAGGATTGTCACCATTCACAAGGATGTCAAAAGTATAAGTATCATCGGTCATCGTAACCGTACCATTATCATCACAGACGATATTGGTCGCCATTTCAGGTGTAATGCTACACATCAAATCAGAGCAAGGTGCGGGCGCAGTTGCAGTTGCAGAACCAATACATGCTACATCACCATCATCGGTCAAGTTGATAGTTACATCACCACCGCTAATCGGAAATGGTCCGTAAGAGATAGGTGTATCGTATGCCAAACCTATATTGCCTTGATCATCAGAGAAAGTTGTCCCTTGTGTAGCTGTAGCCGTTAGGTCGAATGTATAGGTATCATCGCTCATCACCGTTGGTGTATTATTGTCATTACATACGATGTTAGAGATAGCTACATTATCAATAGCACATGGATCACTGGTACAGTCCAACTCACCATCAGCCGTAGGCTGACCGAAGTTAAGGTTGAAATCGAGGAAGTTTCCTACATCAAGCCCTTGGTCATCACTCACGAAAAATGTCCATACACCACAATTATCATCACAATTCAAGCTCGCGATAGTTCCTGCGTTTGGATTGTATGTACCGGTGTACATACCGCCTAAGCCCCAGGCGTCGGCATTATTAAATACACCTGAGAATCCGGGGTCAGGCGCGGGTGTGCCATCTACGAATGTAACATCCCAAGTAGTGCCATCAGTAGCTCCGAAGAAACCAACAGGTCCTATGAGTGTAATCGTATTTCCACATGGACTTGTAACTATCAAGCTCAAGTCTCCAATATATTCATGGTCGAATGTAATGGCAATAGATTCGAGTACCATAGATTCACAGTCGTCGGTAGAGTCACCGTCGCCCTCGCCGTTATCTGCTACACCGATTGGAAATTCGGCAGAGCCATTATCGGGTAGGAAAAGTGGGCAGTTGGTGCAGCAAGTGTTTTGTGCAAAAGCAAACTGACCTGCTGCTATAAATAGAAGTAAAAATAGTATCTTTTTCATGATTTAGGTTTCTGAATGATTTATTGATTTAATTTTTTGCGAAGCACAGCTACTTTTTGCTCTACAGCTTTGATGTTGTGCTGAATTTTTTGTTGCTCACTTGCATATGCAGGATCGTTGAGCAATTTTTTGTACGTCGTTAACTTTTGCTCCAAGTTTTTCAACTCTTGCTGAGGTGTTTGTTTAGCAGCAGCACGCATTACTGCACGTTCTGATGCACTTTTGTTTTGTGCTTTTTGTGCAATAGCCTGAAACGAACAAGCCATCACAAAAAAAGATAGTAGGAATAAAATCTTTTTCATATTGATTTTTTATATAAAAATAAAAGTTTACAATTTACTGATACATAAGTTTGTACCAAAGTTCGGCGTGAATGATAATCAAAAAAGCAGTATGTTCTTGCTTGTGTCTATAATTAGACATATAAATGTAGCGTGAAGGTAAGAAGATTTTCTCTCAAACAAACAATTCTATGACATTTTTTTTATTAAATAAAGATATAAAACCTTGCTATGTGTGCAATTGTATTTCGCGAAATAAAATATTCAATAAAATAAGATGAGTGTGACACACATTCGTGGAAATGTAATATTAAAATGTATCTGTTGGCTTGATAAATGCCGATTGTGAATACCGTAATGACTGCTTTAGCTGTCAAGTGCATTTTACTACAATATCTTATTTCTTTAAAAACAATGACTTACATGGTTTTTGCTACCT
>CALHBW010000303.1 GCA_937930625.1 uncultured Saprospiraceae bacterium
CTCAAACCCGGCTCTATGGGCAAGCCGACTTTTATGTACGACATCGGCGTTTTTGACGATGAGGGCAATGAAGTTCCGCCACTCGAAGAAGGCGTGATTTGCGTCAAATTGAAGGATGCGAAACACAATGGCTTATTCGTAGAATACCTCAACGACCCCGACAGAACCGCCAAATCCTTCAAGCACGACCTCTACTACACGGGCGACAAAGCCTACAAAGACGAGGACGGTTTTATCTGGTTTATCGGGCGAAATGATGATGTCATCAAAGCCTCTGCCTATCGTATCGGACCCTTTGAAGTGGAGAGTATTTTGATTGAACATGAGGATGTGGTGGAAGCTGCGGTGGTGGCGAGTCCGCATGAGGTGAGAGGCTATGCGGTGAAGGCATTTGTAATGTTGCGCGAAGGGGCGCAACCAAGTGCAGGCTTGGCGGAAGATATTTTTACATTTACAGAAAAAAATCTGGCGAAATACAAAGTGCCGCGTATCATTGAGTTTCCCGAAGCCCTTCCCAAGACCATTAGCGGGAAAATCAGACGGGTGGAACTTCGTGCGAATGAAGCGACGGATAAAATTAACAAGGTGGAGAAAGTGCATGAGTATTTTCATGCGAAATATTAGGATTAATTGTGAACGAATGGAAACGTAAAACGATTTTGTAAAACGTCATGCTAAAATGGGCGGAAAGATTTGCAAATTGCGCCGCAGAAATATGATATAAAATTGTTCCCATTGGGCTATCCGAATATTCTGGAGGACATTGAAAAGGTGAAGGATAAGGAAAATACGATTTTATGATTAGACGCATTGTAGAACGACTTACTGTTTAGCATAATCTGTGCTTTCTTTTTTCTTTTTAATTTTGTATTTTTGAGAAAATAAAATCAACATTTTGGAATCCATTACATTAGAAAGTATCAAAATATACGTACCTGACCTGACCGAAAATTGGAGTGCGGAACGCTTTGATGCCTGTTTGGTTTGTCTCAATTATAACGAACATGAAAGCGGTATCTTATTGGATGTGAATGGTGTAAGCAAAGAAAGTATCACCCTAGAATGGACGGCAGAGGTGACCGATAAATTGGTACGAACATGGCGAGACATTCAGGAAGCTACCGAAAAAGGCGCAGAAGGAATGGCGGTTTTGCTCCTAAAAAAATATACGCCCTACAAGATAATTGAACGGGCAGCCAAAGGAACGGGGATTGATTATTGGTTGTCGGAAAAGATGTCCTTATTGCCTTTTCAGTATGCGGCAAGATTGGAAGTGAGTGGGCAAATTGGCAAGAATGACGCACAATACCGCGCCAAAATCATGCAGAAACAACAGCAAACACAACAATCAGACTATACGCAACTCCCTGTTTATGTAGCAATTGTGGAATTTGCCACACCAAAAGCAATTTTAATTAAAAGATGAGAAACGTAAGACCATTACACAACAAAGCAATGGAATTGGCAGAAAAGGCATTCGACTTGCAAAAGAAAGGCGATGCCAAGCAAGCCAAAAACTACTTCCGTGAGGCTTACGAATTGGAACGCGAAGCTGCCCTACTCGTACCGATAGATGAAGCTAATGAACCTTCGCGCTCGGTCTTGTTTCGCAGTGCAGGGTCTTTGGCTTTGAACGCCGAACTGTACCGCGATGCAGAACGCATGGTGTCGCAGGGCTTACTCGGTTATCCGCCTTATGAGATAGCCGCCGAGTTGCGCGAACTTTTTGAGGAAATTGCTAAGCATTTTGTGCAAGATGTTCAGGCAGCTTGACGAGCAATTTCACTTGTTCGGAATTTCCGAACAAGTTGGTTAAAACCCTCGAGTTCGGGGGAATTAAAATCATATATCTGCCAAATAACTCGTAAATTACCACTCAATCAAAACACTTACACCAAGCAATCCACTCAAAATGATAAGCGAACTTCTAAAACTCTTCAAAGCCACCGCTGCCAGATTTGGCTTTCCTGAATGGTTGGTCAACGAGATTGTTTTCTTACTTGTGCTTCTCGGTTTTGTATTTTTCGTATTACGACAATTATACAAAGCCCTCAAATGGTTTTTCCTTTGGAATAATCAAAGAAAACTCAACCGCGACCTGCATCCGTACTACTCGAAAAGCGATGTGGAACGCACGACCAAGTATTTCATTCCTGTCAAACATCAGAGCGTAGCACCTTCTATTGATGCGGAATTGGGTAGTAGTTATATATCTTCGCCAAAGGAAGAATTGATACCGTTTTTTCTCAAAAAAGCATTTAAAAATGATAAAGACGATAACAAATACTACCTGATTTTGGCGGATTCGGGCATGGGAAAAACGACCTTTATGATAAATCTGTATATCAGATATAAAAACGCTTTTCGTTTGCCCTTTGCGCCGCAGAAATATGATATAAAATTGTTCCCATTGGGCTATCCGAATATTCTGGAGGACATTGATAAGGTGAAGGATAAGGAAAATACGATTTTATGATTAGATGCTACTCTACATGAGAAAATTTTAAAATCGTAATGTAAGCCACGAATGCACTAATTATTTCAAGGGAATTATCAATAAATTCGTAAAAAAATTAGTGCATTCGTAGCAGAAACAAGTATTACATTATCAAAAATAACTTTTCTCATGTAGAGTAATTAGATGCTTTTGATGAGGATTTGGAAGCGATAAAAGACCACCAAAAACGACTGAATGAGATTTTATCAAAAGTCCACAAATTCAGAGAGATTGTCATTACCTGCCGGACGCAGTTTTTCCCTTCCGAAAAAGAAGAACCGGACAGCATTTAACCTCTTGTAAAATTCCCTCAAAAGCCTTATCTTTACTTCATTCAATCATCATAAAAATCAGGTAATTTATGAGTACAACAGAAATGAAAGAGGATATCCATATACTACTCGAACAAGTAGAAGATAGCTATGTGGAAGCCATACACACCTTACTCAACAACCATGTGGGCAAGCAAGACGACCCTATTGTCAGCTACGATATAGACGGCAATCCGCAGTATGCTTCACAGATGAGAGATATATATTTGAAGGAATTGGAAGCTGTGAAAAATGGAGACTTTATAACACACGAAGAATATAAGAAACAACCTAAACCATGGCTGACGAAACCTACGAAGTAGTACTTAGTAGACGTGCAAGACGACAAATTGATTCTATTGCGAGATACATCGCTCGTAATTCCTCTGAGCTTGCCGCCGAAAAAGTACATAACGGTATCAATAAGGCTATTGATGGACTGGAGAAGATGCCCGAAAGTTACGGTAGATTAAGATACATGGAAAGCGACGACCCTATATTTCGACGAGTGAATGTTTGGAAATATGTTGTCGTATTTATCGTTGACGAAGATGCAAAAACTGTTACCGTAGTAGATGTCTCCCACTCCTC
>CALHBW010000304.1 GCA_937930625.1 uncultured Saprospiraceae bacterium
GCCTTTTTGTCGGATATTTCGAGTTGTTCACCGCTAATGATGACCAAGGCATCGCTAATCAAATTGCCTTTATAATTGCCTAGTTCTTTGGCTTTGGCTTCGCGGGTGCTGATGCTGCCCGTCCAATTGCGATAGAGAAAATAGACCATGAAAATCATCATAAAAATGAGTGATATAATCATGAGTTTTTCGCTCATACCAATAGGTTCGGGCATTTCCATTCCCAAAAATTGATGGGAAACGGCACGTAGAAATTCATTAAAAAAACTTCCACCCGCAATAATCGCAATTGCATTGGCAATGAGTACGCCAACGGTTACGAGCGCGACAAAAGCAAATCGCTCCCGCGTATGTTTCTTTTTGAAAAAACGGATATAGACGACAATCGCTGCGAGCGCGATAATCGCTAAAAGAATCAGAAAGTAGTATAGGTAAACCATTTGTGGGTTCAGTTTATTGAGTTCATAGGGTTTATTGAGTTTATAAGTTATATGAATTTTGCAAAGCGAAATTTTTCCTCTATAAACTTTATCAACTCAATCAACCCAATAACTAAAAATAAGGGTTAAGATAGGAATTTTTTACAAAAATAAGTCTCCAAAAGCCTATCGTCTTGCTGAAATGAATTCAGAATGACCGTTTATTTCTCTTTTTGGGATTGGAGGTTTTGTTTGAGATATTATGTCACAAAAACAAGTCCCTTTCAATCGCACCAATCATTTTTGAAAGGTTTCTTAAAAGCCGATAATAAGCGATAAAACGGTAGAGTTGCAACTTATTTAATTAAAAAGCAGTCTGTGTAAATAGGTAAACAAAACCATGTTGGAAGCGGTCACACGTAAATTACCAAAAGACTTGCATATTTCATGCATAATAGGCAGCTTTGTTACTTTAGATGAAGTCTGTATATATGAAATTAAATATAAATATTTGAGGTGACTTTGACTTGCAGCATCAATGATATATGTTAAAGCTTTATTTAGTAAAAAGGCTTTCATGGCATGATATTTTGCCGATTTTTACGTCATAAGTCCACCCGCCCACTACTGTAAACTAATCAAACAGAAAATATTCAATTGATAAATAAAAACAAACGGAGTGAATAATGTTATTCATTCCTTAATCATTGATTTGTTCATTTTATTGATTGATAATACTCATACATCTATTGCTAAATTTTAAAACGACATTCATCCATGAAACTAATTTTTTACTCACCATTTTGGAAGAATATGACAAAACAATTCTCCTTTAATTGGATGATAATATTAACAAGTGCTATAATTTTCGGATTTCCGACTAAAAATTTTGCACAAGATGTTATCATCAACGAAATTAACTACGATTACAATGGACCTTTCAGGGGCTATAATGCCAAAGACTGGGTAGAATTGTATAATACTACACCCAATACTGTAGATATGTCTGGTTGGGTACTCGCGGATAATGATACTATTTTTACCTTTCCGGCAGGACTTTCTATGCCAGGAAACTCTTACTATGTCTTTGCTAAAGACGGGATAAAATTTGGGAAAGTACATAATATACCTGTTGTAACGGTTCCTAACCTGTTCACCTCTGGCTTATCTTTCAGCGAAGATGGCGAAACCATCAAACTGTACAGCGATAGCCTCGTTACATTGGTAGATTCTGTGGCTTATGGTGATGATTACCCTTGGCCAGAAGATCCAGACGGAGAAGGACCTACACTATCTTTGGCTGACCCTACTCTTGATAATAACGATTACACAAGTTGGTTTAGTTCCAATAATATTGGTGGTTCTCCCGGACGTGCGAATCAGATTTATTGTCTCAGCGAGCCTCCAAAGATAGTCATCAACGAAATCAACTATAAGCCTACGGCACTCTTTAACCCGATGGACTGGGTAGAATTACACAATCCCAATAATTTTGCCGTGGACATGTCAGGTTGGGAATTTGCTGATGAAAAAGGCTTCTTCAAAATCCCGACAGGAGTAAGTATCCCCGCCAACGGCTATCATGTACTTGTACAACAAGGCACATCTTTCAGAGCCATTTTTGGTAGCAATATACCACATACCGGCGATTGGGTTTGGGGACTCGATGGCGGTGGAGAGGATATAGGGCTTTTCACAGAAAACAGATGCCTCGTTGATAAAGTAGATTATGACGACGACCTGCCTTGGCCCGACGATACTGACAGTACAGGATATACGATTACATTGATAGATGCGGAACTGAACAATAATATACCCGGAAGCTGGATTTCATCCTCTGCCATAGGTATCATTTTCGGTACGCCCGGTCAGGCAAATAACGTTCCTGACCCATGCAATCCTGCACCTGAAGCTATTGTTATCAATGAAATTAATTATAATTCGGATACAATCACATCAGCTAGTAACTGGGTAGAATTATACAATCCAAATGCTATTGCTGTTGATGTATCGGGTTGGCGGTTTTATGATGAAGATAGTTTGTTCGTCATTCCGCCCGGAACAACTATGGCACCCGACGATTATTTAGTCTTGGTAGAGGATGCTGTGAGATTCACAGCAGCTTACCCTTCGGTTTCCAATTATGTTGGTTCGATGGGATTTGGATTAAGTAATAACAAAGAACGTATAATCTTATATACAGATAAGCAGTGTATGGTGGATTCTCTAAAGTATAATGACAACTCACCATGGCCCGAAGAGCCGGACGGAGACGGACCGACGCTTTCCTTGCTTGATGCGTCATTGGACAATACATACCCGGGAAATTGGGCGGCATCGCCACCACTTGGCACACCGGGCGCACCAAATATCACATGCGCTAAAATGGATGTATATGCCTACCTGCAAGGACCTTACGACCCTACAATGGGACTAATGACCAATAGGCTCAATGTCAATCACGGCGTATTGCCGGGACAAACGCCCGCCAATCCTAATGTCACGCCTACTCCGGCTATCAACCCTTATACCGTAGCTCCGTGGAACTACACCGGGACAGAAGGAGTTGGTTTCGGAGATTCGACCTATACGGCTGATGTAGTGGATTGGACTTTATTTTCTTTCCGTACAGGTATAGATCGCAACACAGAAATAGCGCGTACAGCTGCTTTGATGCTTCAAGATGGGCAGATAGAATTAGTGGACCGTTGTCCGTTGACTTCACTTGATCCAGGTCTGGTGTATGTTGTTCTTGAGCATCGCAACCACATCGGGGCAATGTCGGCATTGCCGATTCCTGTCGTCGATGGCACATTGTCATACGATTTCAGAACCAGACAAAGCTACGTAGGACCCGACCCGAATAATCCTACGGGTGCCGGTCAAATAGAAATAACTCCGGGTATCTTTGCTATGTACGCAGGAGATGGTGACCAAACGGGTGATTCATTCAGTTTTGATATTACAGGAGTAGATAAAAGCATCTGGACGGTACAAAACGGACAATTCGGACAATACCGGGCTGCCGATTATGATTTGGATGGCGATGTCAATGGTAATGATAAATTGATATGGTTTCCGAATAATGGTACTTCTTCGCGGGTGCCGCGGTAGAAAGTTTATTGAGTTTATTTAATTTATTGAGCGTAAATTTTGTTTAGAAAAATTCATGTTTTATAAATTTAATAAACTCAATAAACCCCATAAACCAACCTCAAATAGTGACCCATCCTTGTTTTTTCCCTCTAATGTAGTAGTGTTCTTCTTGCACTGATTTATACTCTTTTAGGCTAAGAATTTAACATTTTGACGGTGGCTTTTGCGCTTATTTTTCACTTTAAAATCATTCATTTATCCCGATAAAATCACGCTTTCAAAGTAAAAACTAATCACAAAATCCTTCACGTCAAAAAGCTAAATTCTTAACCTAAAAGAGTTTAAAACCACTCCGGTTAGTAAAAGTATAACAAATTTTGTTTATTTGTTATGCAGAATTACCCTTCAACTTATTTTGCTGTTGAAAAATACATAATAATGTCTTCGCCAAATTGAGAATTGAGAATGTATAATTAATACTATATTTTAGTTTGTAATTAATTCATCTTATGTTTTTTATGAAATAAAAAATAAATTAATTATCAACGCTCAATTATCAATTTTCCATTTGGCGATAAACACTGTGTTATTAGGTAATTTATTGTAATTCAATAAGATGTAGTTTTCCCGAAACTTAAAATGTGACAATCGAATGAATCAATTTGATAAAATCCGACCATCCTTCCTTGCCCTTTTACTTATTATATTTTCTTCACTGTCTTATGCAAATATTATATATGATAATTTCCCAAAAGATATGCAGCTCTATGCCAGAGACATAATTACGAATGAAGCTACTGTCATAGTATCAGGTAGAGCAGTAGGAGCAACTACCGGTGAGCAGTTACAATTAAGGCTCTATCGAAATGGTTCATTGGCAGAAAGTCAAACGCATAACCTCGCCTATCAAAATGACGAAGCTCCTTTTTCTTTTCAAACGACGATTGCGGCGGAGTTGGTTGATTACACTTTTATATTATACACTATCTCAGGAGGTGTACAGGAGATAGAACGGACTGCCGTCAATATAGTCGCAGGCGATGTATATATCATTGATGGTCAGTCAAATGCGGTATCATTTCGACGGTCGGGAGCAAATAGTGCGAGTACCGAAGAAAGCCCTTTTATTCGTTCATTTGCATCCGGTATTGACAATATTTCGGTAGGCAGCAACCTGAATTGGTATCAAGGCAATGCCGATGGTTCGTATAATACCAATGGTAATATCGGTCAATGGGGCACAAAAATGGCGCGCACTTTAATGGAGGAATACCAAATCCCCATTGCGATTTTCAACGGTGCGTATGCAGGTTCATCCATCACTTATCATGCACGCAACGATAGCTCGCCTACCGACCTCACTACTAATTATGGCAGGTTATTATATCGTCTTCAACAAGCCGGATTAGCCGATAAAGTCCGCGCCATTATTTGGTATCAAGGCGAAACAGACGGTAAAAACGGCATGCTCCTTCAGAACTATAAAAATCATTTTTACAAATTATACCAAGATTGGACGACGGATTTCCCTGATTTTGAAAAATTATACATCACCCAAATCCGAAAAAGTTGTAATGGCACGAACTACCATTTTGCCCGCATACAAGAAGCTCAACGCCAACTTGCGGGCGAACTTCCGAAGACCTCTTTGATGACTGCTAAAGGCATTCCACTGTGGACGGACGACTGCCATTTTCCATATATTGATGGTTATGAGGCGATAGGCGAACGAATGGTAAAGGCACTGAAAAATGATTTATACGCAGAAAATAACGCTCATGTATTACCGCCTGACATTGCTTTAGCGGAATTTACCGCACCAGATACGATTATGATTACCACCAAAAATCCGGCAGATGTATTGGTTTGGGAATCGGGGGCAGAAGATGATTTTTTCCTCATTGGTGGCAATGCTTCGGTAACATGGGGCAGGGTAGCGGGCAACCGTCTTTACCTTGCGGTGGATGGTGCAACCAACTTTATTTATGGCATCACATACTTTGGACGTAGTGGCGTAGGTGTGACCTCACCTTATGTGAAAAATGTTGAAGGCATTGGTATGGCAACTTTTTTCGATTTCCCGATTGGCGACCCGATTATGAGTATTACCGATGATGCTTATGTGATAAATGAAGACGCTGTTTTGACAGGCGATATTACTTATAATGATTTTTTAGCGAATAATAGCGGATGGATATTGAGTCCTCTGATTAATGAGGTTTCAAATGGTGTATTATCCCTTGAATCAGATGGCGAATTTACCTATACACCCAACGAAAATTTTAATGGTACAGATAATTTTACGTATGAAATTTGTAGTGCCCCGCGTCCTGATTTTTGCCAACAGGCAAATGTACAAATAACTATAAATCCGGTGGATGATGCGCCGATGGCGAATGATGATATTTTTGGTGGCGTTCAAAATACCCTTACTATGGGTAATATTCTTTTAAATGATAATGAAGTAGATAGCGAAGGTGTCTCACTCAATGCGATACCCGTAATAAGTCCTGCAAATGGTAATATCGACTTACAAATCTCCGGTAATTTTACTTACACACCTAATCAAAATTTTTATGGGGCGGATGGTTTCTCTTATCAAATTTGTGATGCAACGGTGGCGGCACTTTGCGATACAGCTTGGGTAACACTCAACATCACAGTAGATGCCGACGGCAACGCCAAACCTATCGCTACCGACGACCAGCTTACGATGGATGAAGATGGTGTAAAATC
>CALHBW010000305.1 GCA_937930625.1 uncultured Saprospiraceae bacterium
TTAAATCATAAGTAATTGATTATCAGTTATTTTATTTTTATTAAGGTAAAAAATATTCAATTAATTAAATTTTATAATTATTTGATAAAAAACAATTTACCTAATACCAAATTTCCTAATTCCCCAATGTCCAAAGTCCAGCTATAATGAAACTACCTGCAATTGAGGTCAGATTGTCCAACCCTGTGAAACCACTCAAGGGAACATTGTTGATTACTTCAAAGTTTCCTCCTATTGAAGTGAGGCTTCCCAATCCCGAAAAATCAACCAAATCATTATAACCGACAAAAAAATCACCTCCTATAGTGGTCAGACTTTCCAGCCCTTCAAAATTGTTTAGTTGATCCGATGAATCAATAATGAAGTTTCCTCCAATCATCTTCAAATTTTCTAATCCTGAAAAACCAGCTAATTGAGGGAAGAAGCCAAATTGCAAATTTCCATTAATAGCTGTAATTTGACTAAGCCCTGATAAATCTGTGGCATCTCCATCTATCCATAGATTTCCTCCTATGACTGTACAACCCGGATAGTTAATTGAGAAATTATCTATGCCATTTTGATCCAAAGATATAGTCGTTCCCGTAGGACATTGCGCCCACATTGTACCATAATAAAGAAGAGTTGTCGTTAATAAGATTAATAACTTTTTCATGTAGTTATATTTTTGGTGATTAAAAATTGGTTATTTCTGTAAAGTTACGATTATTAATTAGAAGTTAGGGAAATAGTCACAAAAATTATCATAGAACATCCACGACCTTTTTGTGTTTTATAGGAAAATAATTACAACATGAATTTCCACGAATTAAGTATCAATACACCCGCCGGAAAACCATTAAACATGTCCGATTACAAAGGTAAAGCCATTTTGGTCGTCAATACAGCAACCAAATGCGGGCTTGCACCACAATTCGACGATTTAGAGCGATTGCATCAGGAATATAGAGATGAATTGGTCGTCTTGGGTTTTCCTTGCGACCAATTTGGCGGACAAGAACCGGAAAGCAACGACACCGTTGTCGAAGCCTGCCGCATCAATCATGGTGTTACCTTTCAATTGACAGAGAAAATAGATGTGAACGGCGAAAACACCCACCCGATATTTAAGTATCTCAAAGATGAATTGGGCGGTATGTTGGGTAAAAATATCAAGTGGAATTTTACCAAATTTCTTGTCGCGCCGGATGGTAAGCCCTTCAAACGCTACGCACCGACGACGAAGCCGGGCAAGATTGAAAAGGATATTAAGAAATTGGTAACGTAACCCAGACATTCCTGTCTGGATAAAAAATATAAAAGGTCACGGAATACCCGTGACCTTCTATATTTCCTACCAGTCCAATAAACGCAACTCGCAACTCGCAACTCGCAACTCGCAACTCGCAACTCGCAACTCGCAACTCGCAACTCGCAACTCGCAACTCGCCTCACCATTCCAAAACAATCTTCCCAAAATGCTTTCCTGATTCCTGATAGCGAAAGGCATCTGCCAGTTGGTCAAAACTAAAACTTTTATCAATGACGGGCTTCATACCGCTGATATTGATAGCATTGACCATATCCTGTTGCATGATGCGACTACCTACGGCTATACCACTCATTTTCAGGTGTTTAAAAAATAATTTGGGGAAAGTCAATTCACCTTTACGCCCATTACCGAGTATGCCGATGGCTACGATATGTCCGCCGATTTTTGCTGCTTCAACCGACTGCTTCATCGTAGAACCGCCGCCCACATCCAGCACATGGTCAACGCCTCCGGTCATTTTCAGAATGGTTTTCCCCCAGCGTTCATCCTCTTTATAATTGACGACAGCTTCTGCGCCCATTGCTTTGAGTCGCTCGGCTTTTTCGGGCGATGAAGTCGTTGCATAGACCCGCGCACCAGCCGCCTTCGCGAGTTGCAAACCGAAAATCGACATACCGCCCGTGCCTTCTATCAAGACGCTTTCGCCAGCCGTCAGATTACCTTCGACCATCAAGCCGCGCCATGCCGTGAGTGCAGCGCAGGGTAGGGTAGCGGCTTCCGCATAGGTATATCCATCGGGTATGTGCGTGACCGCCGTAGCAGGCAGGCACGATTGCTCGACGATGTAACCATCCACTGTTTCGCCGCTGACACCGATAGTTTTGGGCAATGTAGGCTTACCCTCCGTCCAATTTGGAAAAAACAAGGACATCACTTTATCGCCCACCTTAAATTCGCGGACTTCCGAACCTACCGCAATGACTTCTCCTGCACCATCAGACATAGGAATACGTTCCTCCGGCACAGGAATCCCTCCAATCGCGACCAGATAATCATGGAAATTCAAGGAGGTAGCATGCCATGCTACGACAACATCGTGCGCGCCGGGTGTAGGATTTGGGCGTTCAACGATTTGAAGGTGGTCCAAACCACCTTTGGATACTTGTAAGGCTTTCATAGTGTGTGTATTAATGCGACAATGCGATAATGATGCAATGCGACAATATTTTTAAATTGGCGTTATTAGTGATTAGTTAATTTCCCGATAATTATCGGGATAGTCAGTTTATTATGAATGTTTGTTCATGAAAAAGGTCATTGTCTTTTGAGACATCTCAAAGTCTAAAAATTGTTTTTAAGCAAGTATTATATCCCACATTTCGGGTAAATTAAATTTAAAAAACAAGAATATTAAAAATAAATCCAAAGATTAGTTTTATTTCAAGGCTGATTTGAAATTTTATTTGGTTTTTCACATTAAATTAAAAAAATAATTTATTTTATTTTTTATGAAAAATAAAAACATACTAATTTTTAAAATTAAAATAAAATTCAGTTTAATTCTTTTTTTTAATATAAAATCAAAATTAAATTTTCTTATTTCCATTTACACGAAATGTAAAACTAAATCTATCACTTCTTTAAACGATACTCTAAAACTATCAAAGAATCAAGAGAGTGTGACACACATAAGTGGATTTATAATGTCAAAATGATTCTTTGATTTAATAAATATAGATTGAGC
>CALHBW010000306.1 GCA_937930625.1 uncultured Saprospiraceae bacterium
AATTAAAAAGAGATAAAATATTATTTCATGTAAAAACGTATTTATTTTTACTCACAAAACAAGCCACCTTTTGCAAGGTTGAGCATCAATAACACCTTGACTAACAACTAATTAACCAATCAACTAATCACGTCAAATTAAACAATTATAATTATCTATGCTTATGAAAACGTATTTATTACCAATATTACTATGTCTCCTGAGTATTTCATTTGTACAGGCACAATCTAATACCTCATTTGGTCTGAATTTCAACCTTGCTAATCCACAGCAAGAGTTTAAGGAAAATATCAACAGATTACCTGCGGGCATTTCCTTTGATGTAATGAAAAATATCAAAGAAAGTCGCTTGAGTATTGGGGGCGAATTGGGCGTTGCTATGTTTTTTGATGATGAATTTGAGTATGAATTGAGAGAGGAAGGATATCCGAATGAATTCATTACTTTATACGAAGAAGATTGTTATTTGAGCTATGCAGCAGTGACGCGATACCGTGCGTTCAAACATGCGATGTTCAATCCTTACCTTGAAGGTCGTTTCGGTGGTACGTCTTTTTTCAGTACACGTATGGCAGTCGAAAGCAGCGAGCTTTTCGACGATACCACTAAATTTCACGGCACATCTTTCAATGCAGGTATTGGTGCAGGTTTTCAGATTAATTTCTGTCAAACACCACTCTCACTCGATTTCGCGGCAATCGCTAATTCCGGTACACATACCGTATATCGCAGCATCACGGATGTGGACGGCGGCGCGATTCGCCTCTCCGACGGGCGTGTAGCTTCCAAAACCAATCACATTAATTTCCGTTTTGGACTTCGTTTTAATCTCTAATGAGTGTATTGGGAATGAGTAAATGAATAGATGAGTAAATATCATTATCGCATTAAATATTTACTCATTCACTCATCTATTCATTTACTCATTCACTAATTATTTACTATGGACAAACCAACTATTGCAGGAAAAGCACCGCTTCCTGTCGAACTCAAAGCCGGTGAAACTTACGCTTGGTGTTCTTGCGGCGAATCAAGCAATCAACCTTTATGCGATGGTTCGCACAAAGGCACGTCTTTCGTACCCAAGGTATTCAAAGCCGAAAAAGACCAAACCGCATATATGTGTACCTGCAAACTCACAAAGAATCCGGGCATGTGCGATGGTACGCATAAGAAACTTTAATGAGTGAATTTTGAATGTGTGAATGAGTGAATAATTTAATGCGTCAATGCGATAATGCTACAATGCGTCAATGATATTTACTCATTTACTCATCTATTCATTTACTCATTTCAAATTCGCTCATTCAAAATTCACTCATTCACTCATTGAACTAATGCCAAACAATACCAAAAACTTCGGGGCATACATGGATAAAACCCTGAAAATCATTAAATTAAACTACTTAAAAGCCTTCAAATCATTAGGTTTGGATTTTACCGCCGAGCAATGGGTGATTTTGGATATGCTTTATCAGAAAGGTGGTATCTCACAAACCGAATTGGCGAATGGCAGCTTCAAAGACGCGCCAACTATTTCCAGAATTATTGATTTATTGGAAAGAAAAAACTTGGTACAACGTGAGCGTTTTGAGAACGACCGCAGACGGTACAAGATATTTTTAACGGAAAAAGGTAAGGCAGATTACGAGACTGCGCTCCCTGCTGTCCACAAACTTCGCGAACAAGGCTGGCAAAGACTTTCCGACGAAGATTATGAGACTTACCTACGGATAATGAATCAGATTTTTAAGAATTTTGAGTAAAACGTGCTGATGTGTGGGTGTGCTGATGTGCTGACGTATTTCTCTAATTCTATGAAAAAACATCAGCACATCAGCACGTAAATACATCAGAACTTAGATAACTCTCCTTTTAGGTAGTTAATCACCTCAATTTCAACGGCGTCCACATCTTCCTGTAATTCAGATAGATACCAAGACAACCAATCGCCAAAATGAACGTGGTACATCATGCGTTCAAATTTGTTGTTGCCTTTTGAGAAAACTTCGTGTACAGGCGCGTATTTTTTGATAATATCTTGATTGATACGAATGCGGGTTTGATTGCGTTCGTGGTCGGTTTGATTGCGGAGGTAAAGGACGGCGAGTTGGTCATTTTTGCTGCGCCAACCGACAAGTTCGTTATGATTCATTTCAGGGATAACATGATGCCAACACAACATTTTTGAGTTTTCATTCAATTGCTGACGCAAACGTACCGCCGGGGCTTCCATGCCTTCTGTGCTGTATATTATCGGAAGTTTTCCGTTTAAATGATTTGCCATTTCAAGGGCGTGTACCATGATGTCGCCTTGTTCGTCTGCGAGCAGATTGGCTGCCGTCGGTATCGTATTAATTATATCATTACCAATTATATTCAATTTATTAAGAATGTATAATTGCTGTACAATCGAATAACCCATGCACGCACGTGGACTTGGTTTTCCACCGGGCAATTGGATATAATCCAAACCATTTTCTTGTGCTGCTGCGATTAATTTTCCGCCGGAAGAGATACAAACGATTTTTGCACCCGTATCTAATGCCTTTTCAAATGCGATAAGTGTTTCTTCTGTATTGCCCGAATAAGAAGAAAAAATGGCTAAGGTATTTTCGCCGACATAGCCGGGTAAGTGGTAGCCTTTATTGACTAAAACGGGTATATTACTCTCATTTTCAACTAATTCCTTCACAAAAGCACCTCCGATACCCGAACCGCCCAATCCGCATACGAGTACGTGATGAATGTCTTTTTTATATTTTTTGATTTTGGCGGCTTCGCCAATTTCTATGGCTTCTTTGAGTTGTTCGGGAAATTCGCGGATGAGTGTATCCATCATGTGAAGTAGAAATTTAAGTGTAAGATTAAGTTTAAAATAAATTTAAATTTAATTATTTTATGTATTTTATTTGTTTTAAATTAAAAAATAAAACTAAATATTTGTCGAATTGCGTCGGATTGGATTATAATTATTTTGAGGGTCAAAACAACTTGGTGTTGTTCCTGCAAAATTTTGAATTAATGCCTTTCTTACTTCGGGATAATTTTCAAATACTGTAAACCATACAGAGAAAAAACCTTGAGCAACCGCCAAGTCAATAATACTGTCTAAGTCTATATTCCCACCTTGATATTTTTGTTCATATTTGACAGCCAATAGCCAAGCAGTGTCTCTTCGAAGCCATCTTTTATCTTTTGGTTTGTACCTTGGATGTGACGGATTTTTATCCAATCCTACCAAATCAATCAGTGCTTTTGCTTTTTGATATTCCGGTGAACCTACAACCAAATTTGAGTGGACTTGTACCAAACCTCCCTGTCCGTATTCGATGGAAAGCATCGTATTATTTTTATGAGGAAAATGGATGTTCTTGTATATCACATCTTTATCCCCTTTATTATCTGTGCCATTACATCTTGCACATGACAGTAAAAAATTTGACCACGTAAACCTAAAACGCTCATATTTAGAAAGTCCTTTTGCCTTGATATGCTCTACTGCAAGGGCTGCATCCGAAACAGGTCTTTCACAATAACTACAATACTCGCCAATGTTGGCGGCAAGTGGTTCTTTGGCACTCTGATATGGTTCGTAAGTTGCCTGTATTTTGTGCATGGTTTTGTCCAGTAACGTGACAAAATCAGCGGGCTTTAATTTGGTAACGGGTCTCATAAATTGGTACTTGCTCTTTCAGCTTTGAGAAGGGCAACATACGCCGCGTCGTCACTGTATCTCGCTTCGAGTTCGGTGAGGCGTTTGCGGAGATTGGCGACTTTTGCGCCGTTTTTTCCCTGTTTGAGTAAGCCGTAATATTCCTCCGCGACTTTTATCATTTCATTAAATTCATTGCTGCGTGGCATCCCTTCTACTTGCATAATATCCTCTACCACATCTTCGATGCTTTGTTTGTAAGGGTCTTCTTCGGGTTTTATATTATGAGTATCGAGATTTATTAGCTCTTCTTTTGTAAGAGATTGAATAATAAATGGCGAATGACTGGTGGCAATAAATTGAATTTTGGGAAACACTCGCTTGAGGTCGGCTACGATACGTCTTTGCCAATTTGGATGAAGATGCAAGTCCAATTCATCAATCAAAACCACACCTTCCGTTTCTTTCACTACGTTTTCTTTCAAATGCGGATTTAATTGAATGCAACGATAGGTCATATCTGCTACCATACCGATGATATTGCGGTAGCCATCGCTGAGTTGGTTGAAGGAAAGGTATTGTTTTTCGCCGTTTTCATTGGTCATAAAGCCGATGAGTTCGTCTGTTTTGAAGCTGTATGCCATATCCGTCCATTCTTTTACAAAGGATGAAACAGTGGAATTAAAAACGTTTAGAAAAATCTTATCTTCTTCTTTGTCGAATTTTCTTATTTCGTCTTCGTAGGTTTTGTACCATGAGATGAAGGCTTTATTACCGGACTTTCTTGATAAACAATTTCTATATCCTAATTCTGCCCCCTCCAACTGCTTAAAATATTCAGTATTTTCAATAGGCTGTCGCCATAATCTTCCTGTTCCGTGATAAATAATCAACGGGAATTTCACCTTTTCACCCGCTCTACTCAATTTCAATAGCTCTTTAGCTCCTTCTTTTAATCTCCAATGATTTGTGAATTTTCGTTCTCCAACCTCAATAGTATGCCATTTTACATTTTTGCTATTGAGATTCCCTTTTGTTTCAATCAATACAGGTAGTTGTGGTCGAGGTTGTCCATCCAGAGTCTTGATATGAATATCTTTTTGCTTAATTCTCTTACCTTCAATGTCATAAATTCCTTCTAAATAAGCCGATAAAGCTATTACACACGCATCCAAAAAACTCGTCTTCCCTGCCCCATTATCCCCAATCACAAGATTAAATTGCGGATTTAACTCTACAGCTAAATCCTCAAATCCCCGATAATTACGAATATGGATATTATCCAGTCTCATTTTTTATTTTATAAATGAAAAAAATAATTTGCAACACAAATTTAAAACAAAAATTGGACTTGAACTTGAACTTGCGCTTGAACTTTAAAATTTAATCCCCTTCCAACGTCCCGTCCGCAAATACCAAAGTGTCAGTACAATCATCACCAACCAATACAATATCTCCGCTGTCCATGCTAATTTCAAACCACCGCCAATCAATACGATAACCGTATAAATATATGCTAAGTAAAAAACAGCACACACAATTTGAATATACAAGCCTATCTGCGTCGCGCCCGTTCCTGCCAAGCCATTGAAATAAATAGAACCAACGGAAAACAACATGAGAATCACCGCCAATATTGGCAGCGTCGGACGCGCCACTTCATATATCGCTGCATCCGGCGTAAAGGCTGCCATAATCGTATCGGGAAAAACCAACATCATAGCAGTCAATGACATCGTGAAAAGGAAACACAACCAAGCCGTTTTGTGCATGATGGGGTAAAGTTGGTCGGTGCGATTTCTGCCTAATGCATTGCTTACCAAGGTATTGATACCCGATGAAAAGCCCCAGCACGGAATCGACAAGCCAAGATATATCATACGCACTACATTGGCAGCTGCCATATTGCGTTCACCCAAATTTTCTACGATACTAAAAAAAACAAAGGAACTACCCAATGCCACGACCATCTGCACGACCATCGGACCGGAAATACGAAGCTGTGTTTTGATGAGTTCAATATCAATTTTGGGCAATTTGAATAAACGGTATTTTCGCAGGTTTCCATCAAAAATCATATATACCAAAAAGGTCAAAAATGCCACCGCTTCTGCAATTGTACTTGCCAATCCCGCGCCGGCGATACCCATTTCAGGGAAGCCGAATTTGCCAAAAATCAAAGTATAATTCAGGAAAATATTCGTAACACCAAGTACAATAGTGTCGATAAAGATAAAGGTTGTCCGCGCAATTCCGGCATAAAAAGCAATAATTGCCACACCGATATAGCTGAAAAAGACGCCCCACATGCGGTAGTCCAGATATTCAAGGCTTTTGTAAAATATCGCATCTGAATTGACGAAAGCCGCGAAGAAATAATACGACCCAAAGTACATAAAGGCGAACATCAGCACCGCTAATGCCAACTCAAAATAAATCAGGCTGTAGGTGGCTTTCGCTACGCCGTCAATATCGCCTTCGCCATCTCGCCGTGCAATCATAATCTGTCCGCCCCGCGAAAAACCGTAACCAATCGCCGCGATAATCATGTAAAAAACACCGACAAAACCAATCGCGCCAAGTTCGACCTCCCCTACCCTTCCCAAGAAGATACCATCTGCCAAGGTCACGACGTTCTGCCCTGCACTTGCCAGCATGATAGGGGCTGATATAGCGAAAATTTTTCCGTAAGATACCTCTGCTCTCGACTTCTTCATGTATGTGGTTAGGGTCGTGTATGAAATAACTTCGTATTTTATAATACCTTTTTTCCTTTATACTTCTTCAATGAAATGGTTATTTATACCCGATAAACGCCCATTTCATTGAATCGTCTAAAGAAAAAAATCTAATTTTAAAATTACGAACTTATTTCATACACGACCCTTAGATTGTTTTTTAGACGTTTAAAGTTAGCACAGAGATACGTATTTAGAGGAATTTATTGGACGAAGTCATTAAATGAATAGATGAGTAGATGAATAAATGAGTAAATAAAGAGAACATTTAGTATATTGTTAATTAAATTTCTTTGTGTTTTTTGAAATGTAAAATGTAAAATAATAAATGCAAAATGTAAAAGTGCTTGTAGTACGTGTACAAAACATTTTTATTGTTTTTATTTCTAATAAATTTAAAATCAATAAAATATAAGAAAATAAGGCTACCCGTTTAAGTTTGCCTAAAGCGAATACTCGTCAGACGAATCCTTTTATTCAGTGCGAATATTTTATGAGACAAATCACGACATTTCACAAAAACCTTCGTCAGACGAGTACGCCCGGCAACTTGAGTTCGGCAA
>CALHBW010000307.1 GCA_937930625.1 uncultured Saprospiraceae bacterium
TACCCGTTTAAGTTTGCTTGCGGGATAGTACTCGTCTGACGAAGGTTTTTGTGAAATGTAGTGATTTGTCTCATAAAATATTCGCATTGAATAAAGGGATTCGTCTGACGAGTATTCGCTTTAGGCAAAGTTAAATGGCTATCCGTAAAATCCGTAAGATTCTGAAAATAAAGCTAATTACGCTCATTGAACTTTTCGTTTAATGAGCGTTTTTTTATTTGTAAATTTGCAGATGAATCAAGCACTTATCATACTCGGTAGTTCGCGTAGTAAGGGAAATACGCGGCATTTAGTGAATACTATTTTTCAGAATAAAAACCACGAACTCATAGACCTCAATGAGTATCATATCAACTACTATACCTACGATAATCTTCATTCAGATGATGACTTTTTGCGGCTGGCAGAACGTATGGTACAGCACAAACATATCGTATTTGCTACGCCTGTATATTGGTATTCAATGAGTGCGATTCTTAAAACTTTTTTTGACCGTATGACCGACCTTGTGACAATTCGTAAAGACTTAGGCAAAGCATTGAAAAACAAGACTTTATACTCCATTTCTTGCGGTTCGGATGGTGATTTACCGGAAGGTTTTACCATACCTTTTGAGGCAACTGCGGTGTATTTGAATATGAAATATGGAGGGCATTTTCACGCTTGGTTGGAACATGGGGAAATCCCACCCGAAGTTCATGAAAAAATGGCTACCTTTGCCCAAAATTTTTAAGTAAAAAAATCAAAGTTGAGTTTTCTAATTCATTTATAACGAAACTCGAAACTCGACAACTCGACAACTCGACAACTCGAAACTCGAAACTCGAAACTCGACAACTCGACAACTCGACAACTCGACAACTCGACAACTCGCGCTTATTCATGACAAATCCAAACGTATCATCTGCCCTTTCTGCTCTTTTTGAGGGCTGGGCGCACGAACCCGTTCAGCAGATAGAAAGGCTTCCGCAATCCGGTTCTAATCGTCAATATTTTCGTTTGCATAGTCTGAATAAAACTGCCATTGGTGTTTATAATCCTGATTTGCGCGAAAACGAGGCTTTTTTGGGTTTTAGCCGTCATTTTTCAGCGCAAAATATTCGTGTACCGCAGATTTATGGGGAGGATTTGTCGGAAGATGTTTATCTCCAACAAGACTTGGGCGATGAGACGCTTTTCAAGCGACTGCAAGCTGCCCGTGCCGCGCATACTTTCCCTAATGCGATTATTCCTTTTTACGAAAAATCGCTAACACAACTCGCACGACTCCAAACCAAAGCTAGCGAAAATCTCAACTACAAACTCTGCTACCCGAAGGCTGAATTTGACCGCCAATCTATTATTTGGGATTTAAATTATTTTAAATATTATTTTTTAAAATTAGTAAATGCGCCATTCAATGAGCAAGATTTAGAGGGAGATTTTCATCGCTTTGCAGATAGTTTATTGGAAGGTGAAAATGAGTATTTTGTATTTCGTGATTTTCAATCGAGAAATATAATGCTGCACGATGATGAAGTTTATTTTATTGATTATCAGGGAGGTAGAAAGGGAGCTTTGCAATATGATGTCGTGTCATTGCTATGGCAAGCAAGAGCGGATTTACCCTACGAATTGCGCGAACAATTATTAAATTTTTATATAAAAACAGCTTCACATTATACGCCTATTAACGAAAAAGCATTTACAGAAAAATATTATGCCTTCGCGCTTGTGCGTTGTTTGCAGGTATTGGGTGCCTATGGATTTCGGGGATTGTATGAACGAAAACAACATTTTATTACGAGTATTCCCTTTGCACTCCGAAACCTGAATTGGCTGCTCGAACACGCGCCACTACCCGAACTACCTGTATTGCGAAATACGCTCGATGCTATGTTGGCACTAAAAAAAGTACGTACATTTACTATGTTGACCATTTCGATAAAAAGTTTTTCTTACATGCAAGGCATCCCCGAAGACCCAAGCGGCAACGGCGGTGGCTTTGTATTCGACTGTCGTGCTATCCACAATCCGGGACGCTACGAACCTTACAAAAAACTCACCGGACGCGACCAACCGGTTATTGATTTTCTCTTGGAAAAATCTGATATTCAGCAGTTTTTAAATCATGTATTTTCGATGGTTGATAATTCGGTGGAAATGTATTTGAGTCGAAATTTTACGCATCTTGCGGTCAATTTTGGCTGTACAGGCGGACAACATCGCTCGGTATATAGCGCAGATTCCTTAGCGAAACATTTACAAGAAAAATATGATGTCAATGTAGTGGTAGAACACGTAGAACAGGAACGTAAAAATTGGATAAATTAGAGGTGAGACGAGAGAGATGAGAGGTGAGACGAGAGAGATGAGAGGTGAGACGAGAGAAAATTACGACAACTCGACAACTCAACAACACAACAACACAACAACTCGTCAACTCAACAACACAACACATGAAAGCTATGATATTTGCGGCAGGGCTTGGCACGCGATTAGCCCCTTTGACCAATGACCGTCCGAAGGCGATGGTAGAAGTTGGCGGTATGCCTTTACTGGAGATTTGTATTCGTAGATTGATACGATATGGCTTTACGGATATTGTGGTGAATGTGCATCATTTTGCAGATTTAATTATTGATTTTCTGAAAGTTAAAAATAATTTTGGTATTAATATTAAAATTTCAGATGAACGCGAAATGCTCCTCGAAACAGGCGGTGGATTGAAAAAAGCCGCTTGGTTTTTTGATGATAATACGCCCTTTTTGCTGTGTAATGTGGATATTCTGACGAATCTTGATTTACGAAAATTGTACGACACTCACTGCAATTCATGGGCAATTGCTACGCTCGCTACACGAACCCGCGATACCTCGCGTTATTTATTATTCGACAAAAAAAATACGCTAAAAGGTTGGAAAAATATGAAGACAGGAGAAGTGCGTTTGCCCTCTAATTCGACGGCGAAATTGACCCCCTTTGCCTTTAGTGGGATTCATGTGATTAGCCCTGCGATTTTTGAGGTGATGCGTGAAGAAGGCAAATTTTCCATTATCGAAACTTATCTCAATCTCGTTCCCAATCACACACTAAAAGCCTATCCGCATGATGACGATATTTGGTTGGATGTGGGCAAGCCGGAGAGTTTGGCAAAGGCAGAAGAAATGCGTAAAACGATTTTGTAAATCGTTCACATTATCCGCCCTAAAATGTAACAGGATGTAGGGGCAGGGCATGCCCTG
>CALHBW010000308.1 GCA_937930625.1 uncultured Saprospiraceae bacterium
TTTCGACCAGCCAAAAAACTCAAAAAACGATGTCATGCTGAACTTGTTTCAGTATCTCCCCCAATTTAGTAGGGTTTGAGTAGGTTCGTACCTACTTAAATTTCGCTTTGGTAAGCAGAAGATGCTGAAACGAGTTCAGCATGACATCATCTTTTGAGTTTTTTAATTTCTATAAAAATCTGATTATCAATTTTTTACGGAAATTTGCTCAAACATAAAAAAGATGTGGGCTATCGATAGATTTGCAAAATGTCAGCCGAGTTTCGAGGGGGCAGAACTCGCATTATTGTAAACATTAAGTACTCAAATAGAAGCTGTGATTCAATAATTTGGGCTTTGAGCTTGCCTAAAACACGGCTGACATTTTGCAAATGGCAGACGAGTTTTAGGTCTATTTGAGTCTGGGCTTATCTAAAACACGGCTGACATTTTGCAAAATCTATCGATATCCCACATCTTTGAGTACCCCGTTTACTAAACTTCAAAAAGTTTGGTAAACGTGATTAATGCACTGGTTTTTAGCTGATTACAAAAAATTGTTCTCCGCTTACGTTTACCAAACTTGAAAAGTTTAGTAAACGGATTACTTATATTTTTTGTTTTATTTAAAATATGCTTAATTTATAAAATGCTATTTTTAAATAAAATAAAAATATAGAAATAGTTTTTGTTTTAAAAATATCGACATTTAAAAAGATGTGGGGTATCGTTAGATTTTTCAAATGACGGACGACAATATTGTTCAAACTACTGTTTTATCACTCGTTTTAATACGCTAAATTCTTCTCCAAATACTCTTACAAAGTAAGTTCCCGAAGGATAGGCAACTAATGAAACAGGCGCAATAAAAATACCATCGTAACTTCCCATCATTCTTGTTTGAATGACTCTGCCTGTGATATCTATAATTTCAAAATCAAGACTTGTGGGCGCATCATCAATACTAAATTCGATAGTAAAATATCCATCATTCGGATTGGGGAGAAGTACAAATGAATACGAATTTTCTTCGGGACTTGTAGTGGAAATGTACAAGGGAACATTTACCGTTTCAGAGTACGTACAATTGTCTGTCGCATCCTGAATGACTACTTCATATTCGCCCTGTTCCAAATTGCCGAATGTGGGGGAGGATTGAAAGGTATTTCCGCCATCAATACTATATTGCAAAGGAGGTGTGCCGCCTGTTGCTTCTACGATTATAGAGCCTTCGTTATTTCCTAAATCATCTGCAATCATAAAAGTTGCTGTAAGCAGACATTCCATCTGTCCACAAAAACTTTGTGATTCTTGTGTAGAAAATTGTCCGTTATCGATAAATACTGTGTTGCCTTCTGCATCCACCATACTGTAATTCCCTTGTCCATAACCACAACAAATACCATCTCCATAGGTATCGAAAATGGTGAAAGTGTAACATTGTGTGGTATCAAGGCACATGTCAATTACTTCCAATGCTTCCATAGCACTGTAAGGTCCTCCCGAAAATAGGATGGTTCCGTTTTCGTCTGCTACTTCCCATGTCGTTTCGCCCGGATAGTCATCCGTGAGGATACTGAGGGTGAATTGTTCCAAATTTCCATCGAAATCAACGGTGGTTTGAACGGTATTATTGGTCGCATCTTGGTCGGTACTACCATTGATATTGTTGAATATGATTTCAATATCGTTTGTGCCTACGATTAATTCATCAACAGGAATAGCAACATCTTCTGACTGTCCAAAACCCAAATTGCCTGTCCATGAAACGGTATCAATAGGTGTGCCATTGAGGGTGATATGAAATTCACCTGAAACAATATCATCAGCGCCGTTATTATTGATGGTTGCATTTAGTTCGGTAGCGGATATACAGGTGTTCATAGGTTGCTCAAGCGTGAGTGCGCCATCAATTGCCAATAGCTGACTCAGGATAGTCAAAAGCGTATCATTGCGGAAAGTCGAATCCAGCGGATGCGAAATATATGCCTTAATTTCATAATCTCCCAAAGCAGACATATCAACTGTATTCGCAAAGCTGTGCACGCGTGTAGAGTCTACAAATAAAGTGTCAGCGATGGAGATTTGGTCAGTCAAAACGCCATCAAAAAAGAAGCCTACATCGTAATTTGCGAGTGCTTGCCAACCTATATTTTGAACCTCTATGGTGACTGTTTCATCGCTGCCAAGTGTGGCTGAAGTAGTAGGCTCAACAAGGCTTGATACACTCAAGTCGAAGGTATCTCTGCCCAATTCAAAAGCGACAATACGGGTTTCGGTTACAAAGGTTCCATCACCTGCATACTCTGTTGTGAACCAAAAAGTTGTACCATTTACCGGGTCAACTGACATATGAGCATAATCCCCAAATCTGCCACCAAATACGTTGATGGCAGCTTGTCCATCAACGACATTATATTCGGTAACAGTCATTTCACCAAGCGGGTCGCTTGCAAATCTTCCCGTATAACGAACACCAACATAATCATTGACACTTGAAACATTATAGCCCATACCGATATTTCCAAATCTATCTATCGCTATGGAAGGCATAAACCTATCCAACTCATCGGGTGCATAAGTACCTTCTTGGTAAAGTGTCCAT
>CALHBW010000309.1 GCA_937930625.1 uncultured Saprospiraceae bacterium
GAATTTATTGAAAGTTCCCAATACGAAAAGTCATTCCCTATGATTTACAGCCCCTTACTTCGGGATTGACCTATAAAGCTATAAGGTTTCCGAAAACCTTATAGCTTTGATAGCCGGACTTTACGCTTACCCATATTTTTCGCCGTAGTGCCTTATACATCATTGAGTCCACATTAGAAAGTATAGAGATTCAAAAAAGTTAAAATTTTATTTTGCCATTTAAAAGTAAGAGTGGAGATATGCTCATATTTACTAAATTTTTAAAGTTTAGTAAACATATTTTCAGGTCAAAATGTAATTTTATTTTTATTATTTTTTATATTAAAAAATAAATTTCAAACACTACAAAATTAAATTTTGTTAAAAACAATTTTTCTTGTTCTTATAGTGGACTCATCATTCAAGATGCTCAAAATACTAAAATTTATGTTCCTCAATTTTAACACTAAATCCATTCCTCAAAAAACGAATAAATAATTATTTTTTATTAATTTTGTGGAATATAATTTTTTCAAAAAATAACAAAAAATATAATATAATGAAGTTTAAAAATCAAATACTATTCGTTGGCTGTGCGCTGCTTTCAGCCATGTTTTTGGTATCAAGTTGTGGGGATAAAGATGATGAAATGGTGGACGAACCGACGGTTTGGCTATTTAGCCCTGCGGCTGACAATCAGGAAAAAGTACAAGAGGCACTTATCCTAATGGAAGATGATGACATCATTGAATTTACGGAAGGTACTTTTGAATTTACGAATACGCTGTCACTTGATAGCAAGCGTGGCGTCATCATACGTGGTGCGGGACGCGAAAAAACAACGCTTTCTTTTGCCAACCAAACGGCAGGAGCAGAAGGTTTTCAAATTACCAATTGCGATTGGCTCTTGATGCGCGACCTTACGGTAGCCGACGCAGAGGGCGACAATATCAAAGTGAAAGACGGGGACGGTATCAGTTTTGTCAATCTTGGTGCAGTCTATAACGGTCCGGTAAGCGGCGACAATGGAGCTTATGCTCTTTACCCTGTATCTTGCCGCAATGTATATGTGGACAATTGCTACGTGCGCGGCGCGTCAGACGCGGGTATCTATGTAGGACAAAGCGAAAAAATCGTAGTACGCAACAACCTCGTCGAAGAAAATGTAGCGGGTATCGAAATCGAAAACAGCATCGAAGCCGATGTATATAATAATGAAGCGCGCAACAACACAGGCGGTATTTTGGTATTCGATTTGCCGAATTTGACGGTGATTACGAATGGTCGTCAGTGCCGCGTTTATGATAATTATATACATGATAATTCGCACGAAAATTTCGCACTTTCAGGTACGGTACGCGATATTCCGCCGGGAACGGGAATTATGTTGTTGTCTTCGGCGGATGTAGAAGTATTTAATAATCGAATCCATAATAATAATGTAATGGGCTTGGGCATTATCAGTATGATTACATTGGATGCCTTTGATTTTAATATTCCCGATTACGGTGATTATGACCCGTACATTTATAATATTAACATCCACAATAATGAATTTCAACGCAGCACAGAATATCCTGCTAATCCAAACGACATCGGACAAACTTTGATGAACGAGTTTCCTGATGGCGATATGCGCGATATTTTATACGATGGTGTGATTGCTGAGTCATTGGCTGGCGATGCAACGGAAGGTATTTGTATCCGTAATAATGGCGATGCTACCTTTGTAGATATTAATTCACTCGGACTTTTTCAAGACAAACGCTTTGATATGACACCGCACGATTGTGAACAACCTTCTATTGCGAAGGCTGAAATTAGTGCGCCGGATTACACGGAGTAAAATATATCAAATAATAATGAACAACCGGAAGTCGCGCAAGTGGCTTCCGGTTTGTTTTTTTGAAAAAAATACTCCCTTTTGGCTTAGGAAATGATAATCCGTTCCCCCGTAGAGACGCGATTAATCGCGTCTCTACGGGGAATGATAACCCCTACGGCTACGTGTTGGTGCTTTGCATTTGAGTTTCACCTTGGTAACGAGCAAATAATAAATTTACGATTTCGACGAGATTATTTTATCCTTAGTTTTCTTCTTGGAAATGAGAGTTTATCGGGATAAATGACCATTTTCAAGGAGGAAAATAAGGGCAAAAGAAACCGTCCAAATCGTGAAGTTATTATTTACTCGTTACTTAGGTGATGATTAATTGAGTGAACAAGTTTTTTGTAATTCATTCACTCATTCAAAATTCACTCATTCACTCATTAAATATGAACGAATTTAAAAAATTTGCCACCAAGCATGTTGGTATCAACACATTGGTGTACGAAGACTACGAAAAAGCAGTCAACGCAGCCGTGCGACCAAGCGTGTATGGCATGACCCCAAACGTTATCGAAGAACGCCGAATGAACGCCGTAGCCATGGACGTTTTTTCGCGTTTGATGATGGACAGAATCATCTATTTTGGCTTGCCTGTTCGTCCTGATGTGGCGAATGTGGTCAATGCCCAACTCCTCTTTCTCCAATCCACCGACCCTAAGCGCGACATTCAAATGTTCCTCAACAGCCCGGGCGGTAGCGTCATCGACGGCTTGAGTATATACGATACCATGCAATACGTATCACCTGATGTAGCAACCGTTTGTACGGGTTTGGCAGCATCTATGGGTGCGGTATTATTGGCAGCCGGAGAGAAAGGCAAACGTTCTTGTTTAGGACACAGCCGCGTGATGATTCACCAACCTTCGGGCGGCATGCAAGGTCAGGCAAGTGACATGGAGATTAGCTACAAATTCATGAAATCACTGCAAAAAGACCTCTACAACATCCTTGCTAAACACACCGGACAGCCTTACGACAAAATCGAAGAAGACTGTGACCGCGACAATTGGCTTTCAGGGCAAGACGCCCTCGAATACGGCTTGATTGACGAGGTACTCGGTGCAGATGCAGGCGAGAAGAAATAAATTTCGTTATTCGTTGATTCGTTATTCGTGTACTCGTTATCCGTTTATTCGTTATTTCCTAAAACATTTATCGTATATTTACGTAAATTGAGATAGCCATTCAGTGACGTAAACAAATAGCGATTCCCCGAATCAACGGATACACGAGCCAACGAATAACGAATCAACGAATAACGAATAAACGAAATACATGAAGCGTCACCAGACTTATAGATGTTCATTTTGCGGTAGAGGTAAAGAAGAAGCACTGATTTTGGTCGCCGGTATCGACGGGCATATCTGCGATACCTGCGTTGACCAAGCCCAGCAAATCATTGAGGAAGAACTCAATACAGGCAAAACAGACGAAGAGTTTCACTTGCCTGCCACCATCGTACCGCAGGACATCAAAAACCATCTTGACCGCTACGTGATTGGTCAAACCGATGCCAAAAAATTCCTCTCCGTAGCCGTTTATAATCACTACAAACGCCTGAAACAAAAACCGACAGATGATGAAGTAGAAATCGAAAAATCGAATATTTTACTCGTCGGACGTACAGGTACAGGTAAGACTTTGTTGGCAAAGACGATAGCGAAGTTTCTCAATGTTCCTTTTGCGATTGTGGATGCAACGGTATTTACCGAAGCGGGGTATGTGGGCGAAGATGTGGAGAGTATTTTGAGCCGTTTGTTGCAAGTCTGCGACTATAATATTGCTGCAGCACAACGCGGGATTATTTATGTCGATGAAATAGATAAAATTGCCCGAAAAAGCGATAATCCGTCCATCACGCGTGATGTGTCAGGCGAAGGGGTACAGCAAGGACTCCTCAAAATGTTTGAGGGAACCGACGTCAATGTACCACCAAACGGCGGACGCAAACACCCCGAACAAAAACTCGTCAAAATCAATACCGAAAACATCCTTTTCATTTGTGGTGGTGCATTTGATGGCGTCGAAAGACACATCGCACAACGCCTCAATACCCAAGTCATCGGCTTCAATAAAGAAGAAACCGAGCGTATTGATGGCGACAATCTTCTTCAGTACATCAGTCAGCAAGACATCAAATCTTATGGTTTGATTCCCGAACTTATCGGGCGTTTGCCTGTACTGACTTACCTTTCTCCATTGGATAAAAAAGCATTGCGCCGTATCCTCACCGAGCCGGTCAATTCATTGGTCAATCAATACAAAAAGCTATTCCGTATAGAAAATATTGAATTGAACTTCAGCGACGATGGATTGGATTTTATCGTAGAAAAAGCGCATGAATTTGAACTCGGTGCGAGGGGCTTACGCTCTATTTGTGAGGCAGTTATGATAGATGCGATGTTCGAATTACCTTCACAAAAAGAGATTCGCGAGTTTACGGTTACGCGCGAATATGCCGAGCAGAAAATCAGCAAATCTAAATTGAGTCAATTGAAAGTGGCTTCTTGATTCATTGTTTCATTGCTGTATGGTTTCATTGATTCATTGTTATTTTGCTGTGCAAATTCTTTTATAACCATGAAACAATGAAACCATTCAAGAAGATTTTAAGGCAATGTATCCTTCGGGATTACATTGCCTTTTTTACATTAAATTTTGTATTAAAATAAAAATAGCAAATAAAATAGCTTAACTTTCCATTCTAAACTAAAATGGATGAATAGCAACAGTGATTCATATAAAAGATACGTCCTTTTTATCTTGACGGGCATGTATGTGTTTAATTTTATTGACCGTCAGATATTGGTCATTCTGCAAGAGCCAATCAAAGCCGATTTGATGCTGAGTGACACCCAACTTGGGCTGCTGACGGGCTTTGCTTTTGCGATTTTATATACCACGTTGGGCTTGCCTATTGCGCGCTATGCCGACAAGAATAATCGGAAAAATGTAATCAGTATTTCATTAGTCATTTGGAGTGCGATGACGGCACTGTCTGGTTTGGCGCAGAATTTTATCCAACTGCTGTTGGCGAGAATCGGAGTCGCTGTCGGCGAAGCAGGTGGCAGCCCTCCTGCTCATTCTATCATCTCCGATTATTACGAACCCGAAAAAAGAGCCACAGCACTTTCGATATATTCGACGGGGGTATATATCGGGATTTTTTTTGGATTTCTAATTGGAGGAATTGTCGCTCAAAAGTACGGTTGGCGCATGGCATTATATAGCTTGGGGCTTCCGGGCATTCTCTATGCACTACTCTTGTGGGCAACGGTAAAAGAACCCGTCAGAGGGCAAATGGACGCCAACAGCGACCAAGAAGAACTCAAATTTAGCCAAGTCATACAGATTTTGGCAAGTAAGAAAAGCTTTATTTTTATTGCCTTAGCTACTGGTTTTCAGGCATTTGGAAATTATGCCACCGGAAATTGGATGCCTTCTTTTTTAGCCAGAAGTCATGGGATGGACATCCAAACCGCAGGAATTACACTGGCTATCATTGCAGCAATAGGCGGCGGTGGCGGTACTTTTTTGGGCGGTTATTTTACGGATAAAAAATTGCGACAACGCGATATGCGTTGGTATTGTTGGCTGCCGGCTTTGGCGGTTATCCCGTCTATTTTGGCTTCGGTTTATGTCTTTTTCGGTAGCAATATCAACATCGTATTGGTGTTTTTAGTTATTGCTTACTTTACATCTGCTTTGTACCTCGGACCTTCGATTGCGGTGACACACAGCTTAGTACCTGCCAAAATGAGAGCCTTTGCTTCAGGTATTTTATTCTTTGTGTTAAATATTATCGGATTAGGTTTTGGTCCTCTGGCTATTGGCATGGTGAGTGATGGACTTACACCCGCTTATGGCGATGATGCTCTGCGATATGCTCTGACGATTACCTTTGTCTCGTCGGCAATTGCGATGTTTTTATTTTATATGGCGAGTCGATATTATAGAGAAGACCTTTCTAATGGTTAACGGTTAATGATTAATGATTAATTTGTAGGACGCGGGGTGAATGTGAAATTATTTTGTATTTTATTGGTTTTTAAATTTTTATAATTGATTCTGAATAAATATTCGTTCTACTCTGGGGTTGTGTAAAAAGCCTTTCTTAATATAATATTAAGTTTATTTACAATTCATAACTCAATAAATTAAAAAACGATGCAAACCTTACGTTTACTAAACTTTCAAAGTTTAGTAAACGTATTTTATAGCATTTTATAAATTTAAATTTTGTTAAAATGACAAAAAAATCTTAACTAAACCACATTAGAAATAAATTTTTATAAAATTGTAAAAAACATAATATCTTACTTTTTTTGACTTTTTACACAACCCCCTTTTGTGATATACGCGTTAAGTTTGCAAAAGCGGTGGGTTTTAACCCGCCGCGAATCAATGGAACGTTTTATTTTTTCAAAATCAATAATAAAAATAATTTAATGCGATTGGTGCTGATTATTTTGGGTGTTTGTTGTACTATTTTTTCTTGCAATTCATCTGATAAAAATGAATCTTTTATTGGTAAATGGCATGGAAAATACGATAATTACTCATACGAATTGAACATTGACAGTTTGATGAATTTTCAACTAATTCAAAATGAAACAAACTATAATATCAATGGAAAATTAGAGATAAAGAATGACGAAATTGAATTATATATGAATGATGAATCGTACAATCTAAAACTGCGTGACAATTTTTCTACACTTAGAATTATACCCAAAGGTGAAGGGCTGAAAAAGAGTATTGCCATCGTATGTCTTGTTGATTTCAAAAAATAAAACATTACTCGCACACTACGGGCAATTATCAATTATACATTATACATTATCAATTATACATTATACATTAAAAAAAATATGGCTGTTTCAAATCCCCCCATGTACGAAAGTTTGATGCCTACGCGCACGGATGTAAAGGCGGAAAGATTGCATCGAAAACAACAACTCGCGGGCGCGTTTCGCGTATTTGGAAAGTTTGGTTTTTCGGAAGGTGTCGCGGGACATATCACGGCGCGCGACCCGGAATTGACCGACCATTTTTGGGTCAATCCATTTGGGGTTTCTTTCAACAAAATCAGGGTTTCGGACCTCATTCTGGTCAATGAAGAAGGCGAGATTGTAGAAGGCAAACACACGATGCTCAACAGGGCAGCTTTTGCGATTCACTCACGCATACACATGGCGCGACCCGACGTGGTGGCTGCCGCACATGCCCATTCTATTTACGGGAAAACGTTTGCGACGTTTGGGAAAAAACTGGACGCGATTACGCAAGATTCATGTGCCTTTTATGATGACCACGGGCTTTTTGACGACTACACAGGCGTGGTGAATGATACAAGCGAAGGCGACCGAATCGCCGAAGCACTTGGTGATAAAAAAGCCGCCATTCTAAAGAATCATGGTTTGCTGACTGTCGGAGGTTCGGTAGAAGAGACGGCTTGGTGGTTTATCAGCATGGAACGCTGCTGTCAATCGCAAATATTGGCAGAATCAACGGGCAATAAAATTCACCATATCGACCATGATACCGCTTTGAAAACGCGAAATAATGAGGTCGGATTTCCGGTGGCAGGGTGGTTTAGTTATCAACCAATTTGGCAGGATATTGTGGCGGCATTTCCTGATTTGATGGAGTGAGGTCAATGAGTGAATGAGTGAATTTTGAATGAGTGAATTTGCAATCTTATGATTATCAACTAATTAGTGATTATTTTTTCATGAAATTAATTATAGCTTGGCTTAATTCCTGCGGGACTTCTTCTTGTAAGAAATGTCCGCAATCAGGGAATGAAGTTATTTCAGATTGAGGTAAATCTGCTTTCACTCTTTGCATGGTGGTGGCTACTTTGGGCAGGATTTTATCTTTTTCACCGTACAGTATTTGAACTGGTCCTTTGAATGAAGGCAGCTTTTCTTTTATTTCTTCAAAGGCTTTCAAACTTAATCTTTGTATGGATTTCAGCAACACTTTTCTTGAAGTTGAGTCACCAAACGGAGCTTGATATTGTTGGATGGTTTCGTCTGTTAATTTATATTTTTGATTCACCCCAAAATAAATGGCTCTTTTGATGCCCTTTGGGCTGGTCATCATATTTTTTACGCCGGGCAACATCGTTCCCAAAGCAAATATTTTCACCATCCGCGAAAATTCAGGATAAACAAGTGTATTAAATAAAATCAATCGGTCAACCCTTCCCATATCCTGCACCATCCAATACAAACCAATCGGTCCGCCCAAATCATGCACACCTAAAGTGACGTGCTCGATATTCAGATTCTCCAAAAAACCATCCAATATTCGACCATAATATCTGAAACTATAGGAATCTGCCGGGTTTTTATCGGATTTCCCAAAGCCCGGTAAGTCGATGGCAATGACTTGATAATTTTCCGATAATTCCGGCATCAAATCTCTCCATAAATAAGCAGAGGTGGGCCAACCGTGTAGCAACAAGATGGTCTCTCCCTGACCGGCAGATAGGTAATGAATGTTAGTATCGCCTACTTGGGTAAAATGGCTTTCGATTTTTGAATGCATGAAATTGGTTTAATTTTGAATGAATGAATTTTGAATGAATTAAGCGATTTTAATGCTGTGATTTTTGGTTAGCCGTAAATAATAGCTGTTGGTTTTACTCGAAATAATTCATTCATTCAAAATTCATTCACTCATTCATTGAGCATTTACATTAAAGAATTTTTCCTTTATAATCAACTGTTGATAAGGGCGTTTTGCTATTCAGCGCGTCCAACATTACGACTGTTACCAATACAGAGAATTTTTTGGCAGGACAAGCGTGAGCACCTTTTGACCAACTCAATACCTTGTCATAATCTTGTTCGCTTCTATCCAGTTTTATTTTGTGTGGACACTCAAACGCGGCTTTATCTTTATTGGCACAAACGAATGGATAAACGATTTCGTCGCCTTCCGTCAAATTCAAAGTTTTACCTGCAACGGTGACGGTTTCGGGAGCTTCCAATATTCTGTGGGTGGTCGTCACTGTCGGGTATAATCTCACTACTTCGGTTACGAATTTCATTTTTTCCTCCAAATTCAGCGAATTATATTCGATACCATGCTCCCTCAAATAATCAACACATTTTGCAAATAAAGTCCCGATGCTAAACATGGCAGCGAATAAAGTCGCATCCACCACTGAAGGCAATACGCCCATTTTTATCAGAGGATAAAAGGCATCTTTTTTAATTTTTTTCTCCGTACCCATCAGTCCTGTGGCTATTGGGAGGTAGTTTTTGAACAAGGATAGCTGGATAAAATGTTTCAAATATGCGGCAGTGACTTTCTCGGAAATTGCTTTGCCAACATCCATATTTTGCAGCATATATATGACCATTCTCGTGGAAACACTCCGCATTTTTGTGATATTTTCGGGATTGTCGTCTGCCAACCATTCGTCCAATATTCGGGCGCATTTTCCGTTTACATCGTCATACGTCAATTTATAAAAATCCTCGTTAAAAAGAGTTTCATTAATGTGGTTTCTGGCTACCGTTCTGAAGGGTTCGCCGAGTGAAATTAAAGGTGAATTTACGACAAAGACTTCATTTCCCGAAACCACCGGAATACCCATAAAATGATTGGTTCGCATAGAAGGTTTTTGGATTTCGTCAAAGGTGCTGTCATAATCCGTTTTCATCACTCCATGCCCAAAAATGAAGTTGCCTTTATAGACTTTTTCATGCGCTTCCATGACTTCATTTTGTCCGTATAAAAACGACAATATAAAGTCGATAAATGCCGTAAATTGGATAATCAACCGCCGCAGAAATTGAAATTTTGTGGTATAAGCAAATAATTTCATCGGCTTCAACAAATATATTAATCCCTTCGACATTCCCAATATAATAAGTTTCATAGTTAAATATTTATACAAGAACGAATTGAACGAATATCGTATCCCAATTTTTTGAAATCGGCGTTTCTTCCCACCAAATGTTTCATAAGTGTGGGATTCATATCATCATCTTCATTTCTCATGATATAGCCATATTCGGTGTAATTTAATATGTAAGTGATAAATGGATGTTCGAGTGCTTGGTCGGGTGGCACTACGGTAGATGCGTCTATTCTTAGGTTAGAAATATCATCGGTGATACCCAGTGTTGCAAACTCAACTTCTCCACCCATTTCATATTGTAAATCATTGAGCCACGAGTGCTTAAATGTCGCTTGATACAGCAAATAACAGCAAAATTGAATGATATTTTTAATATCCTCATTATCAGGAATATCTCTTTGTGTTACGGGAGAAATTGCCGAGAATTTGCCATTAATATACGGGTGAGGATTGTCTTTGGTATTTGCCTCGCTCAAGTCGTACAAAAATTGGTCGCCGGGCAACTCCAAATAAGGCAATGAATTGAATACCAATTCCTCTGACATCCGCCTGATTTCTGACCAATGTTTCTTAATCATCGGTAAATTATCCTTTACAAAACCCGATACATACGCATTAAGAACATCCCAATACAACAAACTGATGTGAGCAAAATTATGCCCTTTGAGCAGCGGCTGTCTTGGTTTCCAATTATACCAATTCAGCGTTCCGAAGGTATCGCGGCAGAGTTTTTTGACGGAGTTTTCGGTCAAAGCAGAGCATTTTTGCACCAAGCCGTTGGTGGAAAGCAGGATGTCATTTGCCGCTAAATTGACATCTACCGTACCATAAAAATGAGGAAGTAGCAGGCGTGCTATCGGGTTGTGCAAGAGATTGCGCCGCAAGGGAACGATGTATTGTTCGACATTCAAATGGGTTTCGGATAAATGAGATGCGACTTCTCCGAAAGCAAAATAATTGCACCTGAAAATTCGCTTCACCCTTTCCCATTCGGCATCTGTGGACGTGTATAATTTGCTGTCTCTGTACAAGGCATGTGCACTTGTTTCGCCGCCCAATCTTTTTTGCAAAGCAATGCTTTCCAACTGCAATTTATCATTCTGCAATTTAAAATTTGCCGTCGTATTGGGCGCAAAATGCCGTTCATCTATCTCCAGACCATTCCACTTAAAATCGACATAAAAGGTATCAGGTTCAGCACCTTTTTTGAACATGCAGGGATTGAAGCCGTTTAAGGTCATGTAGCTGATAAAATCGTCGCTTCTGGCTTCCTCTTTGAGTTTTCTGGTATTATTCGGCGGGTAGTCTTCTTCAATTTCCGGATTGGTTGGGTGCGTATCACTGAATTTGGATATCAGCGTATCTTTACGGTGGCTCAAAAAATGCTTTAAGCCTGTTCGTATTTGTTCATTTGTTCTTCCTGACCGTTGTGCTTGTGGTGCTTTTCCGTCAATTATCGCTACTCTTGGCGTAAAATTAACGCCATTCAAATCCTCTTTATCTTCATATCCCCAGAAAGCCACTTGCAGTTCACCGAAGTCGAATATATCAGCCGTGATATTATCTCCCGCATGAAAACTCTGCACTACAAACCAATTGGATATTGGTTGCCCCAGCTTATCGTAGCCATATTCTCTATCCAAAAACCGCAAGACCAAATCAGGTGTATCATTCCATCTGCTTCCTTTTTTTGGGTCGTATTCTATCTCAAACTCTCCGTTTTCATTCGTATATCCACTGTTTAGAAAATCATTTTCTATGACATCCAAATCCCATAATTGCAAAAATGCGCCGGCTACGGGTTTTACCTGATTGTTTACTTTTTTGCTAAAAACTATTCTTCCTTTTACTTTTTTCGTGATACTTCTTCCCGTTTTATTCGCAGCTCCTCCTTCCACTTTGCTTATGCTTCTTCCTTTTACTTTGCTCATAGTTTATTTTTTAGAGGCACACGAGGTGCATGAATGAAAATTGATAGTGTCCTTAAATAAGTAGTAAGCATCAAATAATCGACATTTTTGAACGTGTCTTTTTTCGCCATACTTCAGCTATTTTTCCTCATGTAGCTCGGCTATAATCGTAAAAATGAGCTTCGTCTGACAAAAAAATACTCTGCTCAAAAAGTGTCGATTATTCAATGCTTACTACTTA
>CALHBW010000310.1 GCA_937930625.1 uncultured Saprospiraceae bacterium
AAAACCAACCATTTTTAATTAACATTATTTTAGGATTTGTTTTTATTCACAAAATACTCTCTTCATAAAAGTAGGGGCTTTTGCAGTACAGATATAGCATAACTAACTAATAACCAATTAACTAATCAACTAATTACTAACGTCAATTTAAAGGCGTGTATTGCTATAGTAGGTATGTATGCTTTTTACAGCAAATTGGATTAACTTATTCTCGTTTGTTCACTTAGTGAAAGAAATTAATCCAAGCTGCGAAATATTTTTTTGTTAGACGAATCATTTTTGACGCGAATACTAACCGTATTTAAGGAGAAAATGATGAAGTATAACAAAAAAAGATACAGCAGATTGGATTAATTTATTCTTATTTCTTCACTTAGTTCACAGTTGATGGTCAATAGTACATTGAAAAGCATTGCCTGTCAACCAAATAATTTTTTCAACCTATGAATCGTTCACTTTTCGCCCTCGTACTGGGTTTTGCTTTATTATTTTCCGCTTGCGATAGTCGCAAGAAAGTCATCATCGAAACCGAATACGGCAACATGACCGCCGTACTCTACGATGAAACCCCACAACATCGCGATAATTTCATCAAACTTGCCAACGAAGGTTTCTTTGATGACCTCCTGTTTCACCGTGTTATTCAAGGCTTTATGATACAAGGCGGCGACCCGGATTCAAAAGGTGCTGCTTCCGGACAGCGATTGGGCATGGGCGGTCCGGGCTATACCATTCCGGCAGAATTTGTCGATCAGCACGTTCACCTCAAAGGCGCATTGTCGGCAGCACGTACGGGCGGTCCTCAAAATCCTGAGAAGGAATCTTCCGGGTCACAATTCTATGTTGTGCAAGGACGACCTGTTCCCGCAGCTCAATTGGATAGCCCCATGTTTGCCAGTAAAAATTATACGGACGAACAAAAACAAGCCTATCAACAAATCGGTGGTACACCACAGTTGGATAGAGATTATACTGTATTTGGTATGGTCGTAGAAGGCTTGGAGGTGATAGACAAAATCGCCGCCGTGCAAAAGGACAGAAATGACCGCCCGATACAAGATGTAAAAATGAAGGTAAGGGTGAAGTAGTTTTAGTTTTTAGTTCATAGTTGGTAGTTCATAGTTTTTAGTATTACTTTTTTCGCTCACATGAACTATGAACTACCAACTATGAACTATGAACTAAAAACTATCCAACATATTTCCAAACTGCCAAGAAATGCAGTCCGCCACCTGCCATCACAAATAGATGCCAAATAGCGTGATTATATGGTATTTTTTTATTCAAATAAAAGAACACACCAATGATATAAGCCGCCCCACCAAGCGACAACAGCCACACACCATCCGGTGGAATATGCGTCACAATCGGTTCAATGAAAAGTAAGGCAAAACAGCCCATTACCACATAAATCAGGGCATCTACATACTGATACGTTTGCAGTTGATTGCGGATAGCGATTTTAAAAATGCTGCCGAAAATTGCCAATCCCCAAATCGCAAAAAAGACAGGAATACCCCAGTTATCGCGCAGATTGACAAGTGCGAAAGGCGTATAAGACGCACCAATCAACACATAAATACAAAGGTGGTCAATGATGCGAAACCTACGTTTCAGGTCGGGTTGTTGCACCCAATGATAGACTGTCGAACTCAAAAAACACATCGCCAGTCCTACTCCAAAAATTGCTACACCCGGCAATACATAGGGGTCTTTGTGCGACCAACCTTTTCCTACCAAAATCGCCAAACCAACCAAGCTACACAGAAAACTAAAACCATGTGTCAGGTAATTTGCGCGTTCTTCTTTTGGGCTGTATGTCGCTACTTGTGCACTCATTTTTATTCAGAAAATTAAAGGACAATGAGTAGATGAATAAATGATGAAATGAGTAAATGTTTTCCCACCTAAATCGGATGAATGATATTACTTATTAAATTGGCGTTATTAGTGATTAGTTAATTAGTTATTAATCAGTTTGTTATGAGAGTTTGTTCATGAAAAAGGTCATTATTTTTTTGAAACATCTCAAAGTCTAAAAATTGTTTTTAAGCAAGTATTATATATTTCAAAAAATACAATTAGATTTTTATGCTCAGAAAATAAACCTTTTTATGGAGACCTTTTTCACCATGTAAAGTCCATAACTAACTAATAACCAATCACTAATCAACTAATTACTAACCCCAAATTAAAATATTTACTCATTTTATCATCTACTCATTTTACTCATCAAAATACAATTCTACGGGAATCTACCCGTAAGTGTTAGTTTTTCGCGTTATTTTTACATCAATTATTATTTCAAATACAGTACCGTGCGAAGTGGCAACCGTCCACCATCCACCGTCTGCCGTACACCGTAGATTATGACGATAAAAGAAGCACAAGCCACAGTCGATGAATGGATAAATACCATTGGCGTCCGTTATTATAATGAATTGACGAATACAGCGGTTCTGATGGAAGAAGTCGGCGAAATGGCACGCCTCATGGCACGTTTGTATGGCGAGCAATCCTTCAAAAACCCCGACCACGCCACGACTGCCAAAGCCGACCTTGCCGACGAAATGGTAGATGTGATGTTTGTCCTCATTTGCCTTGCCAATCAGACGGGTATCGACCTCACCGAAGCCCTCAAAAAAAACCTCGACAAGAAAACCAAACGCGATGCCCAACGACACGCCAATAATGAAAAACTCAAGTAAAAAAATATCAAAGCAAAGCTTGTCGTCTGACATCTCAAAGATGTCCGACGACTTAATCTTCTATGCCATTTACGGAGCGATAAACCT
>CALHBW010000311.1 GCA_937930625.1 uncultured Saprospiraceae bacterium
TGCCCCAACCGCCGCGTTGATTGTTAGAGTAATTGATTTCAAAGACAGATTCGATACCAAATTCATTTTCATTTTTGAAAATTTCACCAAAATCCTGCTCTAAATCATAAATCCCCGAATTGATAACTTCCTCAAAAATCGCAGCAGCTTCTGCCATACGCGATTCATTATTTTGAAATAAAATAACCTTACCCAATAATGCAGTCGCAGCCCCTTTTGTGATGCGTCCTAATTCGGAAGAAGGAAGCGTTTCGGGCAATTCAAATGTATTGCGGGCATCGTTGAGGTCGCTTTCGATGAGGGCATAGACAGCAGCAGGGTCAGCCTGTGTTTGCGTGTAAATTTCATCAGCAGGTAATACCTTGTCTATCAATGGAATATTTCCAAAATAACGCACTAAATCAAAGTAGTAAAATGCCCGTAAAAACTTCGCTTCCGCACCGGTACGAGCGATAAATTCACTACTCAGTCCCTCTACGGTTTCGAGTTTTTCCAACACCAAATTAGCACGATAAATACCTGTGTATCCCTTGCGCCACAAGCCCGATTGAGGACCAAGAAAGGGGTCAACCGTGAAGTTGTCAAAAGCTACCCAACTGGGTTGGTCAGAGGCATCACTTCCTCCGGCGTAACAGTCGTCCGAAGCGGCATTGAGCAAGCCGAGTTTCATTGTCCAGCCGTCTGTACCGCCCCATTGTAATACATCGTAAGTAGCGACAAGTGCTTCGAAGATTTCTTCTTCGTTGGTGTAGAAACTGGTTTCAAGTACTGTGCCTTTCGGGTCGAGGTCGAGCCAATCTTTGCCACAAGCTGTGAGTAGCAAGATGACGAAAGAGAGGGATATGATTTGTATTGACTTCATTATCAATTATTTAATATCGTTTTTTATTTAAATGTAAAATGTAAAATATCAAATTCAAAATGTAAAAGTTGTATAACGTGAAATAATGAAACAGACGTAATTTTTATTAATTTTAAAATTATTATAAACAACAACATTTTACTCGCGTACTATAAGCACTTTTACATTTTACATTTATTATTTTGAATTTTACATTTCTAAAACGTCGCATTGACACCTACTAAATAAAAACGCGGTTGCGGATAAATACCTCTGTCCACCCCAAAGCTGCCACCACCGATTTCGGGATCGAAGCCGCTATATTGAGTGAAGGTGAGCAAATTATTTCCCGAAACATACACACGTACTTTTTGGAAACCGATTTTTTCTATCACATTTCTTGGTAATGCATAACCGATTTGTGCGGTTTTTATTCTGAAAAATGCGCCGTTTTCGACGTAAAAGTCCGAACTGCGACTGAAGTTTTTATTGGGGTCGTTCATTACGAGTCGCGGGTGGTCGTTGGTCGTGCCTTCGCCTGTCCAACGGTCAAGGGCATCGGCGGTCATGTTTGCCATTTGAAGGTCGAAGCGACGAGTGGCTTTGAAGACATCATTGCCGGCTACACCTTGTCCGAACAGTCTGACATCCAAGCCTTTCCAATCTGCACTAAAGTTGAATCCGTAAGTCCAATTTGGTGTTGGGTCGCCGATGAATCCACGGTCATCAGGCGTGATAGCACCGTCACCATCAATGTCCACAAAACGAAAATCGCCGGGACTTGCTTCGGGCTGAATCGGTGTGCCATCGGCATTTGAATAGGCAGCAACTTCGGCATCATTCTGAAAAATACCATCCGTCTGGAAGCCATAGAAAAAGCCAATCGGCTGACCAACAGCAGTACGTGTAATTTCCAATCCTTGCGGGCTGAAAGTTTGTCCGGGCAAAAATTCTTTATCCGGTCCGAGGTCGGTGACTTCGTTTTCTACGTAAGAAATATTACCACTAAAATCAATCCCAACACCGCCGAAATTTCTGCCATAGCCCAATTCGAGTTCGAGACCTCTGTTTTCCATCGTGGCGATATTGCCGACAGGTCCGGCATTGCCCACGTAGCCGGGAACGGCGATACCGAGCAACATATCCGTTGTTTTCTTATTGAACCAATCGAAAGTGACACTGACATTTTTGAAGATTTTAGCATCAAAACCGATATTCGTTTGAGAGGTTTCTTCCCAACGTAAATCGGGATTGGCAATAGCGTTCGGGCTGCTGCCGTTGATGAGATTTTCGTCGAGTCCGAAAGTATAACTTCGTCCACCGCCAACAGTAGAAACATAGCGGAAATCACCGATTTGGTCATTACCGTTTACGCCCCATGAAGCGCGGATTTTGAAGAAATTAAGCGTCTTATTTCCGCGTAGGAAATTTTCATTCGTAATGACCCAACCTGCTGATAAAGAGGGGAAATAGCCAAATTTATTATTATCTCCGAAGCGCGAAGAACCATCTGCACGCATAGTGGCGGAGAGGATGTATTTTTCTGCAAAATTATAATTGATACGACCTATGAGGGATGCCAAACGATTTTCATATTCAAAGCCGTAAAAATTCTGTGATTCGATAGGTGTGGAGAAGGCAAGTGAAGCATCTTCAATGCTTTCTACCGGAATATCCTGAATCGTTCCGCCGATACCTTGTCCTGCATTTTGCTCTGCTGCCGTACCTGCGAATATTTGGAAATAATGGTCGCCCAATTGCTTGGAATAAGTTAGATTATTTTGAAAAATCCAATACAAACCCCTGTTTTGTGAACGATTATAACTCGTAATATCAGCGCGATTGGTCGCATTCAAATAGTGAATTGGTGTGAAACCTTCGCCCCCCCAAAATGCCAAATCTGTACCGATACTACTACGAAATTTTAGCCCTTCAATGAGTTCAACTTCTCCGAAAACATTACCCACAATTTTATCGCTCCAGCCGAATCCTTGTTGAATCGAAAGCGCGGCTACGGGATTCAAAACTTCGGAAGTCACATAATTAGAAATTCCGTAAGGCACGCCGTCAGGATTGGTTACAACATTAAAATTGCTAAAAACATCGTTGCCCAATACATCGGGGTCGGTTTCGAGAATGGGCGTAATCGGGTCGATATTGACGGCACGACTCAAGGGCGAGCCAAACTCCGAATTGGTTGAAATACCCACGCCTTTAATACGTGAATATGCCAGCGTATTTCCGAAAGTGATGCGGTCAGTAACCTTATGTGTAGAGTTGAAACGCACCGTAAAACGCTGATAACGCGACTGTGCATCCGATACGATACCCGATTGGTCGAAATAACCAAAAGATGAATGGTATTGCGACTTTTTATCGCCACCGGAAATACTCAATTCGTGGTTTTGAATCGGTGCATTATTATTGAAAACGGCAGCTTGCCAGTCCGTGCCTTCGCCGAGTGATTCGGGGTCTTCAAATAAGATATTTCCACCGGCAGCTACGGAAGATTCATTCATCAAAATGCCATATTCACGGGCATTGAGTAGCGATAGTTTTTTCCATGGAGCTTGGGTGCCGTAGTAGCTGTTATAATTGACGCTCATACGGTCAGTTTTTCCTTTTTTGGTGGTCACTAAAATAACACCACCCGCAGAACGCGCACCATAAATGGACGCCGAAGCCGCATCTTTCAAGACCTCAATCGACTCTATATCGCCTTGATTCAAAAAATCAATTCCGCCTCCAATCGGCACACCATCAATGACATACAAAGGTTCGCTATTATTAATGGAACTCGTACCGCGTATGCGTACTGTACCGCCTTCGCCGGGTTGACCGGAGTTGGACGTGACACGTACACCCGATGTGCGCCCCTGCAAGGAACTTTCCAAACGAGTAACGGGCATATCTTCTAAATCTTCGGATTTGACCTTTGAAATCGCGCCCGTAATGACGCTTTTTTTCTGTGTACCATAACCAACTACGATAACTTCGTCAAGGCTGGCAACGTCGGTTTCCATTACAAGGTCAACACTCGGCTTTCCGCCCAATTCAATCTCTTGTGTAGTATAGCCAATATAGGAAAAAACCAATGTGGCGTTTTTGTCGGATACCTCCAATTCGTACTTGCCGTCGAAGTCGGTGGTCGTACCGTTTGTTTGGTCTTTTTCGTAAATGGTCACACCAATCAAGGGGAAATTTGTGCCTTGCTCGGTGATGACGCCGCTGACTTTGTGTTGGGCATTTAGCGTAAATACACAACTGAATAGCAGCAGCAATATTAGTAGATGTTTTCCTTTCATAAATTATTGATTTTTATGCGTTTTCATCCCAAAAGCGGTGGGTTTAAACCCACCGCTTTTGGGATGGGGGAATTATGTAGTAGTTTGTAAAATTTCTTTATTGACCCAATACGCCCGACAGTCTAATGTGCGACGCAGCATCTTTTTTTCAAATAATTCGCGGCGTAGCATGGCAGGGTCGCCAAATGAATGGTGTTGGTTGAGTAATTCGTTGACTTCTCTTTCGGTGTATTTTTTTTCTGTATCAAATTTTTCTAA
>CALHBW010000312.1 GCA_937930625.1 uncultured Saprospiraceae bacterium
AGGGGCAATGACATCTTCAAATATGTCGATAATCTGTCGGCAGCTTATGACTTGAATCATTTGACGGTTTCGGAGGAAGTTCCCGCTGATTATGCAATTATGAAAGAGGATTGTGTTGATGTAATTGAGGAATCATCGTCGTCTTACACCACACAAGACAACGAAACAGAACAAGAAACTAAAGAAAACGTAACCCTAAAAGATTCAATTGCTGAATAACACAGGTTTTCCATCCGCGAGCGTATAAATATCTTCTTCCGGCTCATTCAAAAAATCAAAAGAATCACTTGTACCGACAGTCTGCAGCCACTCATCATCTTGGATGTCGTCACCTTCGGGAACAAGCACGATAATCTTCACTTGACGATTCGTAAGCGCAAGCGGATGTTTGATTTGTAATTTACCTTCGTGGTCGATATGTCCGGTTGTTTCGATTGCTTTCATTATGTTTCTTTTTTCAAAGATAATGAAAATGAACGTGGATTGTCAAGAAGATGTGAGATTAAATAAGCGCCAAAAATATGCGTACACGCCCCCTCCCCAACATCTACGCTACAAATATAAGATATTGTTTGGATTTTGTACGGGCGATTTTAATAAGCTCGCAGAAGGTTTTGACTTTAACCTCAAAAACCTTAAATTTGTACACAAGCAAAAAAGAAATTCACACGAATGAATCCAAAACCTAAAGGCGTACCGGGTAGTCATTTTGTCGGCTTGGATATTTTCAGACGAACTTTGACGGTAGTTGATGAAAAGAAAGATGATTTTCAAGGTGGCTACGCTATAAAATTTGAAATTAAAAATAATATAATATTAGTTGATAATCGGTCAGGGCATTATCGTCCAACTAAAAACGATGTCATTGATGCTAAAATTTTCTTTGAAGAAAATCAACTCACAGGCGATATTTTCGTTACTTTCATCCCATTTAAATGAGTGATTATGGATGTAAAAAATCATGCAGAGCAAATCATGCAACAGATATGGACACAACCGACAACATCGGTAAAACATATCGAACAAACTATTGATAGAGAACAATTTATAAAGATATGCTCTTGGGTATTAGAATACTACGGCGGTACATCAAGCCATGAATTTCTGTTGAAATTTAACCATACATTCCTCTCTTTATCTCTGGAAGAATTGAAGGCTTGTATTGATATGATGTCGCATAGTAAAGTGCGCGGCGTGGAGTCACTCGCTACATTCTATGGATTTTACACTAATATTAATGATGTTGATTTTTTCAATGACTTAGGTATAACGGAAGCGACAAAACCATACATCGACAAAGGATATACAGAAGATTATTTTCATCAAAAAAAGTTATTGTATTTAGCTATTTCTAAAGAAGATATTGCAGCCTTGCAAAACGCAAAGATTAGAAAAGAAAAACAGGTGGCTTGATTAAAGTTGCCACCTTCTCCCAATCCTAAACCCTTCACATATCCTCCCGCCGAATATTCAGCAGGTTCACCACACAACTTCTATGGTCGCCTACGGTGAGTACAAATCCCTGTTTTACCTTTGTGCCATCGGCGTATTTGGCGGGTGTCCAGTTGGGCATATTGCAGATGGCTTCGAGTAGCAATGCTTTGGTTTTTTCGTGTTCAAACGATTGGTAGCCGCCTTCAAATAGGTGTGCATCCACGACGCGTCCTTCTTCGTCAATCGTAAAATTTACGGCAGCCAAGTGATAGATACTAAAAACATCTTCAGCAATTTTATCGCCTACATTTTCTTTCAAATATTGTTGTAGTTGCTGCGTTCCGCCCGGATAGGTGGCTTCGTTTTCGGGTTCTACTGCGAGGGTAAATGTCATCTCCTTCGGGTCATTATGCTTTAGGGTATTATTGGGAATATAGTCGATTTTGACTGAAATATCTGTGTCGGCATCAAGGGTGTTCATCAGGTCTTTTTGTGCTGGGTTGAGGCGGTTATTATCGCTTAGGGCTTTCTTGATTTCGCCTTCGCAGCTTGCCGAAATTTCCACCGAAATATACGCTTTGACCCACGATGGTTTGTAATATTGATTGAGGTCGGCTAGAGTACGCGCTTCGTTCAATTTTTCTTTTGTAATCGAAAGCGACGGATAGGTTCTATTCACTTTATAGGTGAAGTCAAAATCGGAATTGTCTTGTGATATACCAAGATGAGAAGACCCAACCACCATAAAAAGAACTACAATGAGCTTATAACAAACATTTTTCATATTGTAAATTTATTACGTATTTATATCTACAAATATAAACTATATTCGTTATCCTTCAAAAACATGAACGAACTTTAAGATATTCACAACATAATTTAAAGGTTCTTTGACAATTTTTGCAAAAAGAGAAATTGGAATAAATGTAAAATGTAAAATAATAAATGCAAAATGTAAAAGTTGTAGGACGCGAGCGAACGCGAGATACTTCTTAGTAGAAAAGCAAAATAGTTCGTGTATGTACCAAGCCCTTTTACATTTTACATTTTGTGTTTTACATTTTACATTTAAAAAATGTCAAAGAACCCAATTTAAATTCCCTTTGCAAAATATCTCATTTCAAACATTCATAAAAATACGCCTCCAACACTTGCAATTCTTTATCCTGAATATCATTGGCGAGATAACTGAGGGAGGCTTCTGTTTTTTGTTGGGCAGTTAAAAATTTAATGAATGGCAGCTTGTGATTCATAGACCAGAGTTGAGCTTGTGTTTTGACTTTTTTATTGAGTCCTTCAAAAAGCTGGATGTATTGTTTGTTCCAAGCCAGACGCCATTTGCCCGATAGTTTGACCGTTGAGACTTCCTTGCGTAGTGTCTCGCTGGCTTTATTGAGTTGGCGACTGTCGATACTCATGGCTTCGAGGTCAATGTCTTGTTGGTGAAAAACGAGGCGTTCTGTCATATCAGCACATTCCACGAGTGCTTTAAGCGACTCGTTTAATTCATAGACACTCAACGAGTTATCACCATTATCATCGTCAGGCAATACCGGCAAATCTACGCGCATATACACGCCATACAAATCGGGTGCATCCTCATCATAACAAAGGCGTACTGTATGGAAGTTATTTTCGTAAGCAAAATTATAAATTCCGTAACGCTCCTCCAATGCGGCAACATTTTCGACCTCACCAAGCGGTGTTCGCATCGACAATACCCTGAAATCATACCCTGCTATTTGCGTCAGGCTACACACCACAGGCTGTTTGCGCCCCAGTATCGTCGAAATATCTATCGTACAAAAATCCCCTGCTTCGAGTCGCTTACTGTCCCGAATCATTCCAATTTCCCCAACTTCGATACTCGACATAATGCGAGTGATTATACTTTTCATAATGTGCTGACGTGTTGATGTGCTGACGTGTTGATGTGCTGATGTGTTGATGTGCTGATGTGGTACGAGATATACATGAGCACGTCATAAACCTTTTTTTAAATGCCTTATAAAACCGACGGTTAACCCTATGACAGCATTGGTCTTATCGCGTAATTCTTCTATTTTGTCAAGTGTAGTGTATTCTAAATCTTCAAAAACATACGTCATACTCTTTACTTCCCTTGCCGAACTTTGAGAAATATCTAAAAATCTTGCAAATTCCTTTCGTATTCCTCTACCAAAGCCTTCGGCTATATTATTCATCGTAGATAACAATGTCTTCGCCAAATTGAGAATTGAGAATGTATAATTGATAACTAATTTAATTTTATAATTTGTAATTATTTAATTTTAAGTTTTTTATGAAATAAAAAATAAATTAATTATCAACTCTCAATTATCAATTTTCAATTT
>CALHBW010000313.1 GCA_937930625.1 uncultured Saprospiraceae bacterium
CAAGTATAAAACGCATTTTACGCAAGGCAATTTTAATAATCATATCGGTGTGCCGTTGACGCTTTTGAGCATACCAAATGATATAGAAATTGCTGTGATTGAGATGGGCGCGAACCACATTGGAGAGATAGATTTCTTATGCCGAATCGCCGAACCTACACACGGGCTTATCACAAATGTCGGTAAAGCACACTTGGAAGGATTTGGAGGTGTTGAAGGTGTAAAACGCGGAAAATCAGAACTTTATCGTTTTTTGAATGAAACGAAAGGAACGGTTTTTGTCAATCAAAATGAAGAACATTTGTGGGATTTGCTACCACCACAAACGGAGTTTATTGCGTATGCTACGGGCGATAATATCGACTTCAAATTGAATCCTGAATCTGCCGACCCGTTTTTGAATGTCATTTTGGAAGATGAGCATGAAAAACACCAAATTAAAACGAAACTCATAGGTGCGTACAATTTCAACAATATTCTTACTGCAATTACTATCGGCAATTATTTTAATGTAGAAAATGGCTTGATAAAAGTCGCGCTCGAAGCCTACACGCCGACGAATAATCGTTCGCAATTTCTCGAAAAAAATAAAAACCAATACATACTCGATGCTTATAATGCGAACCCGACAAGTATGCGTATTGCCCTCGAAAATTTTGATGAAATAGATACGGTTTTACCTAAAATTGCCATTCTCGGTGATATGCTCGAATTGGGTGGGGAAAGCCTTGCCGAACATCAAAAAATAGTGGATTTGGCTGCTGAATTTACCTTTACAAATACGCTTTTGGTCGGTTATGAATTTTCCAAGATAAAATTACCTGCGAATATGCTGCATTTTGCGGATGTACAGGCATTGAAAACATGGTTTAATGCACAGCATTTTTCGGAATTTTATTTTTTGGTGAAGGGTTCGCGCGGGATTCGGTTGGAGCAATTATTAACGTAAAACGATTTTGCAAATCGTCACGCTATACATGTGCGTACATACGTAGACGATTTGCAAAATCGTTTTACGTTTACAGCGTTTTCAAATATTCAATAAGAGCCACTCGTTCATCTTCTGTTAATTTATCTCCAAACGTATGCCCTTGATTACCATATCCTTGTAAAGTTGTGTCATACACATGTTTCCCTTTTGGTTTATCAAGACTTTCGTATTGCCAACCCATTTTTTTATAATCATAAGCGCGACTGTCCCATACTCTTTTCCAATATTTCGGACGTTGTTTGCTATTCAATAAATCCTCCAAAGTCGGTACAGAAGCATTGTGCAGATAAGGCGCACTTGCCCAAATTCCATCTAAAGGCGGAGCTACATATCCCGCTTTGGGTTCATGCTTGGAGTAGGGCGCAGAATTGGCGTACCAACTCGAATTATACCAATCTGAAAGCCCATTATTTCGCATAAAATACTGGGCATAATAGGGGTCTGTTCCGACTTTTTCGAGCGAAATTAATTTATTCGGATAATCCTCATTTTCTCCATAATATCCATGACATCGAGTACAATGCTCTTGAAAAATCGCCTCTCCGCGTTCCGCTAATTCTGCATCAATCGGCTTAGGAAATTTGGGTGCTTCAAGGCTGTGCATCCATGTCAGTACGTCTTTAAAATTATTGAGAATCTCACGCGCTTGTGTGGTGTCGCGCACCCCCGCGAGCGAGGCTTGCATGAACTGTTTGCGAAAATCGCCGCGTCCCATGCCATTATAATACAAAGCGTTTTTTTTCTTAACCGTCCAAAGCGGTGGTACGTCGGAAGCCAGTACGTAGTCGGGCATTTCATATTGCTTTTTGCCTTCATATTCGAGGTCAATGGGGTCGCGAAAACAAGCGTAACCCTCCTCCAATCGAAAGGCAGGATTGACGCCCGGATTTGGGGTTTTGATATAGCGCATTCCTTTGGACAGCAATTGTCCGTAAGGCTGAAAAACCTGTCGCTCGGCACTGCGTTTTCGGTACTTCAATCTGACCATTGCATTGATGCCAAAAGCGATTATACCCATGCTTTTCGTAAAATCGCTTTTGCTATTGCCCAAGCCCGGAATCAAATCGCCGTTTAGCCGTCCGGCATGACAGGAAAAGCATGTTCCGGTGGTTATTTTGACGCCATTTTCCGCTTCAAAAACGGTTTGACTATACGGCATACGTGCATTATCGCCGGTGCGGTGCAGGAGCGTATCTTGATAGTTAGCAAATCGCTTTTCTACGATACCATGAGGTGCGCCTGTTCCCACATAATTGCCTGATGAAATGTACTCGAAACCGCGTTGTACATCGCCGTCAATAGCTTGCGGTGTGGCAGGAATTTCTTCGTAAATCCAATCTGTATCGGTAGAGGAGGTTGGAAGATTTTGATAGGTATTACAAGCAAAAATGAATAGTAAGGCGAGCAGAACAAATGTTTTATTTTTCATTTTAACTTAAAGTATCGTTGAGCAAATTCCAATGTCGTCAGACGAATCCGGTTATAAATACGTGTAATTTGAGAGGTCAAAACACTAAATTTTCATAAAAACTTCGTCTGCCGACTATTCTTTAATTTACCCAAACACCACAGATTAATTAATTAATTCGTGCAAACTAAAACAAACATCATGCAAACGTGATTTTTTTTTATTTTTTTATGGAAAAAACGGCTGCTTTCGACCTTCCGCAAAAAAGATAACAAGACAACATTACAAACACTTTCGGGCAATGCCGCTCTACTCCGGCATCCACAGAAACATTCAGAATAATCGTTCACCTCTATATACTTCACTTGTCGCCTTGCTTTCTTGCTAATTAAAGGTTTAGGCATCGAATGTTGATTAAACATTATTGATTTTAGAGCAATAACCCAACTATGATTTATCAAACAAAAATACAAAAAACAAAGAAAAACTCCCCTTGCATTTTCAAAATGCAAGGGAGTTAAAATCAATATTATCTTGTATTTTGATTAATTCCTCGGAAAACTCCCCGCATCACTACAACTCGTCGCTACCGTAAACGTACAACTAAATGAAACAGGCGGACAATCACCCACCGTCAAAGTATAAGTCAAAGTCAAAGGTTCGCTCGTAGTTGCAGCCCCAAGATTCAAGGTAGCACCACCACCCGGACTAATATCACCAAGCACAAAAGGCGCAGCCGTACCACTGATAGTCGCTTCAGCAATACCAAAAGTAAATGGATTATTATCTGTCAATTCAAGTTCAAATCGACCATCACAATCACGTACAGTTTCGGGACAGGTAATCATGGGTTCGGGAGTAGTGGGAACTTCCACTTGTGCCTGACAAGTAGATGAATTTCCGGCATCATCAATCACCGTCAATGTCACCATATTCGTACCTGAATTGGTGCAATCAAAATTTTCCATATCCAAAATCAGGTCACTCACACCGCAATTATCCGCAGCACCGGCGTCTATATCTTCCGGTGTAATCACTAACTCAAAATTCTCATCCAAGCCCAATGTCAGATTTTGACAAACTGCCGTTGGGGCTTCATTATCAATGACTTCCACATCAAATGAACAAGTAGCCGTAGCATTTCCGGCGGCGTCTGTATATTCGTAAGTTACCGTTGTAATTCCTACGGGGAATGAACTATTTGGCGGTAATCCTGCTGTCAGCGTTCCTGTATTTGTGCCATCGCAATTATCACCAAATGTCGGTAAATCGTAATTGACAACTGCTTCACAAACTCCCGCATCATTATTGACGCTGATATTGGTCGGGCAAGTCGCTACGCTCGGCGCAGCGTCATCATTCACTGTAATATTAGCGATACAATCTGCCGAATTTCCACATTCATCCGTCACCGTCATTGTCACCGGAACGACCTGTCCTGCACCTGTACAATCAAACGTAGTTTGGTTTAATGCGAAATTCAAATCAGTCGCAGCCGTACAATTGTCTGTACTGCCATTTTCCACATCTGCCACTGTGATAGATGCTTGTCCATTAGTATCTAATGTTACCGTAATGTTTTGGCAAACAGGTGTTGGTGCAGTGTCATCGTTAATGGTAATAGTTTGTGAGACATCACTTTCATTCCCACATTCATCTGTAAATGTCCACGTTCTCACCAAAGTAAATGAACTCGGACAAGCCCCCGGCGTATTGACTTCGGTTGGTGAGACGCTAATATTGCCATCGCAATTATCAGTTGCCGTTAAATCGACTGGCGGAGGAATATCTGCCGCACATTGTTCGGTAATATCTGCGGGTGGTGCTGGTGGCACGGGAGCTGTATCGTCATTGACCGAAATAGTTTGCATGACACTACTTTCGTTACCACATTCATCTGTAAATGTCCATGTTCTGACTAATGTAAATGAACTTGGACAAGCCCCCGGCGTATTGACTTCTGTTGGAGAAACGCTAATATCACCATCGCAATTATCGGTTGCCGTTAAATCGACTGGCGGAGGAATATCTGCGGCACATTGTTCTGTAATATCGGCTGTATTGCCCATCATTCAGAATGTATAAAATACCATCAGGTGAGATTTTCCAAATTACTTCTCGAGTTAGCATTTCTTTTTTATAATCAACTTGTTGCTCGTCCAATTCGCTCGTTTTCAGTTGATTATTTTCATCAATAATAATTGCATCAGTAATTTTCCATGTCATACAATTATTGGGAATTATAAGGGCTACATCTTCTGTTTTTTCGCAATTCTCGACTTCCGTTTCGATTGAATGTTCATTGACTTCGGGCTTTGCTTTTATTTGTCCGCCCATTTTTCGATAAGCTTCAGGATTGGCTTCTATCCACGCTTTTTTTGCTTCATCATAATTAGCATCATCGGGAATTATGGTGGCAATACCCTCTTTTTGGGGGATAGTTGGTTGTTGTTTTATTTTGGAATTTGCCTTAGCTTGTTCATTCATTTTGCGGTAGGCTTCGGGCTTAGTTTCTACCCATGCTTTTTTAGCTTGGTCGTAGGTGGCGTTATCGGCTTTTTTATCGCCTGTATCTTGATATTCGGAGAAATCAGATGGAAGATTTTGTTGTGCAAAAACAAATGATGTACACGATAACAGCGCAATAATTATGGTTGAAATAATGGTTTTCATAACAATATTTTAAAGGTAAAACTTCAGCAATAGGCGAAGTTTTCTAATTAATTGTGGATACGCAGGTGAAGATATTTGACAGATTGAATGTGAGATAGATGAGTTTCAATTTTCAGTCAAATTTAATGAATATTTTGATAGTATGATAATTTATACTTCTTTAGGGTAAGAATTGAACATTTTGACGGTGGCTTTTGCACTTATTTTTCACTTTGAAACCAGTCACTTATCCCGATAAACTCCCGCTTCCAAAGCAAAAACTAAGCACAAAATCCCTCACGCCAAAAAGTCCAATTCTTACCCTAAAGAAGCATAATCGCGTTTTCTTATTAGAAGTATTTTACTCCGAAATAATATGTTTCTTAACTTGAATTGCATCTTTTAGCTCAACTTTGCGTCTAATCCACTACAAACTTCCCATGCTTCAGATAAGACGATTGGGTTTGATAATAATGGTATCTTTAATTATTACTTTTCGCCGGATTTCAATTTAGATGGCGATATCAACGGGCAAGATAAAACCCTTTGGTTTGAAAATAATGGCATCTCATCACGAGTACCGAAATAACTTTTATTATGTCAATTAACTATAAAGCATTATTTAGCATCATCTTTTGTTTCCAATTACTAAATATAACTTATGGGCAATTAGACACTTTAACAGCCTTTCCCGAAAATCTACAATTTTATGCCAGAGATATACAGACCAATAAAGCGATTATTCCTGTTGCCGGACAAGTGGCTTCGATAGGGGATAGCGTGAGTGTGGTTATACTGCGAAATGGACAGCCTTATAGTCAGCAAGGCATCAAAACAAGCAGTCTTAATTTTGAATTAAACCCTCAAATTGACGCCGAATTAGCCCAATACACCGTACAGCTATATGTGACCGCTTCGGGAATGACGACACTCCATCAGACAACAGAAAATGTAGTAGCAGGTGACGTATATATCATCAGCGGACAATCTAATGCCCAAGCCATCAGGCGCAATGGAAGTGCCGCAGAAAATAACAGCGAATTTATCAGAGTATTTGGTCTCGGAATCGACGACAGTCTCGCACTATTGAATCAATCAGAATGGTTTTACGGAGAAGGAGACGGCTATATCAACACGCCGGGAAATACCGGACAATGGGGCTTGCATTTAGCAAAACAAATAATTGATAATCAACAGATTCCGGTCGCTGTTTTTAATGGAGCGAGAGGAGCAAAGCAATTGAGTTATTTCCTTAAAGATGACACCGAACCCGAAAATCTCAATACCAATTACGGACGATTGCTCTACCGTTTGAATCGTACAAAATTAGCCGATAAAGCCCGCGCAATATTTTGGTATCAAGGCGAAAGCGATGTACATGTCAATACATCATTAGCGACCTACAGAACACGATTTACTAATTTATATGAAGATTGGTTGGGCGATTATCCTAATGTAGAAAAAATATACATTACACAGATAAGAAATGGCTGTCACAGTACACCACAACAAAGTGTACGCATACAAGAAGCACTCCGCCAACTTGCCGAAGAACTACCCGATGCTACGATTGTATCCACTAAGGGATTGGTACAACATTGGGATGCTTGCCACTTCCCTTATGTTGGAGGATATAAAGAATTGGGACGACGATATTATCAATTGATAAACAGGGATTTCTATGGTGAAAATGTGCCTTACGCCACTTCGCCCGATATTAAAAAAGCGGCATTTTTATCCAATACCGAAATCATCATCGAAACGAAATCAAATGACAATTTGATATGGGAAAACGAGGCACATGACTATTTCGTACTCGAAGGAAGTAACGCCTCTGTAGTAGGAGGTTATACCAACGGAAATGCCATAAGACTTCAACTCGACTCCAGCGGAATCGGTGCAACAGGAATTACCTATTTGGACGAAGAACTCATCACAAGTCCCTATGTCATCAATGAAGACGGACAAGGCTTGGTGAGCTTTTATAATTTCCCCATTGCGACTTGTATAGATGTACAGCTACACGCTTGGCTCGAAGGTCCTTACGACCCTGCGCTTGGCGAAATGTCCACCACACTTTCCGCATCCAGAAAACTGCTACCCGGACAAACACCCGTCAATAACCTTGCAACTCCTATACCCGCAGGGCAACCTTACCACATCGCTCCATGGAATTATGCCGGCACAGAAGGTACAAATTGGACAGATACCAACTACGTGGGAGATGAAACCGACTGGATATTGGTGTCTTTCAGAAGTGGAATAGAAAAAAATACGGAAGTAGCCATGACTGCTGGTTTGCTCAAAAAAGATGGTCGCGTTGAGTTCGTTGACCGTTGTGCATTGACGGCTGATATGGCAAATGCTTTATATATTGTCGTAGAACACCGCAACCATATCGGCGTGATGACACCACAACTCATCAACATAGTAAACAATGCCCTAACTTACGATTTTCGTTTGACAGATAGCTATCGTGACCAGACGAGTTTTGGGCAGAAACAACTCGCGACTGGCGAGTGGGTCATGTTCACAGGTGACGGCAATCAAAATGATATGCCAAGTTATGATATTACCGGACAGGATAAGGCGATTTGGGAGGAGAAAAACGGTGTTTTTGATGCTTATCTTGTGCCTGATTTCAACTTAGATGGCGATATCAATGGGCAGGATAAAATACTTTGGTCTAAAAATAATGGAATTTCTTCGCGAGTGCCGAAATAGGATGCCAGTCCATAGTTGTCAGTAGATAGACCATAATTCTCTACGATTACCTGAATCATATTCTTTGGCTATCCGTCTAACTTTGCCTAAAACGAATACTCGTCAGACGAATCCCTTTATTCAGTGCGAATATTTTATGAGACAAATCACTACATTCACAAAAACCTTCGTCAGACGAGTGCGCCCCACAACTTGAGTTCGGCAATGTTAGACGGATAGCCTATTCTTTCGATAAATAATTAATAATCAATTAATTAAAAAGCTACTTCTACATATAGGAGCAGCTTTTTTATGTTAAAACTTGACTTTATAGAAAGTTTGACGTAATTTTACGTCATAAAGTATAAAATTCGTCAAGTGCCGAATGAATACGTCATTATTGCACGTAACACAGACATTCCTGTCTGTGCCTCGCGTAGTACAGACAAGAATGTCTGTGTTACGTTTCATCGCATTGAATATGAAAAGACTGACAAAAGTAGAAGAACAAATCATGCAAATTATATGGCAATTAGAGCGTTGTCTGATGCGTGATATTATCGAAAAATTGGGCGACCCCGACACGCCGCGTACCACCATTACATCAGTAGTTCGCATCTTGGAAAATAAGGGTTTCGTAGATCATAAAGCCTATGGACGAACTTATGAATATTTTCCGGTGATTACGAAGGAAGACTATTCGCGACAAACTTTACAAGGCTTGGTCGGCGATTATTTTGGCGGTTCGGTCAATCGCTTGGTTTCTTTTTTAATCAAGGAAAATGATGTGGATTTGAAGGATTTGAACGACATCATTCAAAAATTGGACGATGCTGAAAACACGTAGCGCGGCACTTCCAGTCCGCGCCCCCGTAGCACGGTGTTTCCAGCCCGTGCCTTGCGTTAGTTTGGCTCTACATACGTGAAACACGGGCTGGAAGCACCGTGCTACGTTCAAAATTATCTCGCATGACACTGAATTATATACTCGAAACGACCGTTTGTTGGTTGTTCTTCTATTTGCTATATGCTCTCTGGTTGCGTAAGGAGACTTTCTTCACTGCCAATCGCACCTATCTTATCGGTACGCTGCTTTTGGGCTTGCTGATACCCGCTATTGATTTTATGCCAACCCCACAACCTGTTATTATACAAGATGTTACGATATATCTAAATGAAATTACCATTACAACAGAAGCTAACTCCAAACCCGATGCAACATTCCAAATCAGCGAAATCCCAAGGCTGATATATTGGACAGGGCTGGCAGTGTGCTTACTTCGTTTCCTCCTTGGAATCGGGGGCATACTACGCCTTTTCATCGGTAGCGAAATTCTCCGAAAAACAAATTATACACTCGTCCGTACTGTGCGTGAACACGCGCCGTTTTCCTTTCTGAATTTCTTTTTTGTCAGTAAAAAAATGAATTTCAGCGAAGCAGAATGGCAACAAGTCACGCAACACGAAGAGGCACACATACGTGGTGTACACACCTTGGATGTGCTATTGGTGGAGGCATTGGCGATAGTATTTTGGTTCAACCCCTTGATTTACCTATACAAACATGCTGTGCGAGATGTACATGAATATTTGGCAGATGCAGCCGTCGTCAAAACCGTCCCGACCGTGCACTACGGACGATTTTTGGTGAGTATTGCATTGCCCGGATTTCGTATGGCTAATAATTTCAATCATTCACAATTAAAAAAACGTATTATTATGATGACAAAATCGCAATCATCCAAAATCGCTTTAGCGAAATATATTTTGTTTATTCCATTGGCTTTATTGATGTTTTTTGTGTTTTCTTGTAAAGATGATGTACAAAATCTAACAACAAAAAGCGTATCTGACAAGCATCAGGTAAGTTTGGTATATAATGAAAATTTAGAGTTTGTAAATGAATTTTCCAACCTTGGAAAAACCGAAGCTGAAATAGCCGCAAATCCATTTTCTTTGGACGTATCAGAAGAAAGAATCACAGCATCTCTCGAAGCATTTGAGCAAGAAATGAAGAACGAGTATGCACAACTGACTACGCCCGAAGCAAAACAAGCCTTCAAGGACGAATTCATACAAGAATTGTCGCAACGTACAGGGATTAAAAATTTAATGGTTGCCTTTACCGATGATGTAGTAGAGGAAGAAACATCGAAAAACAATAATGCTGATCCCCCAAGACCTCCAATTCATTCTTTGAAAGTTCTTGGTGATGACGGCACACCGATAAAAGAGGTGCAAATAGAAATGAAGTCTCCCGAAATTCAACCCAACAAAAACACCTTATACACCACCGTAGATGAAATGCCCCGCTTCCCCGACTGCGAAAACATAGCCGGTACAAGCGAAGAAAGGCAAAAATGCGCCGAACAAAAGATGTTACAATACATCTATACCAATATCACTTATCCTGCCGAAGCCAGAGATGCAGGGATTGAAGGAATGGTGATTGTATCTTTCATAGTAGAAACAGACGGACGAATCACAAACGCAGAAATAATCCGTAGCCTAGGTTATGAAACAGATGAAGTGGTACTTGGCATCGTAGAAAGTATGCCAAATTGGACACCCGGTATGCACGAAGGCGAAGCCGTCAGAGTAAAATTTAACCTCCCGATACGCTTCAAATTAGAAGGGTAATATGGCACACATTCGTAAAAAACGTAGGGGCAGGGCATGCCCTGCCCCTACATTTTACGAGTATGATAGTACTATTTTTCTTGGCAAAAATCAATCGCCTGCTCTATCATTTCCTGTACCTTTTCCCGCATATCAGGCATCACCATTAAATTATAATACACACCATCCACGATTTTTTCTGCCCGTCCATTTTCGTAACGTGTAGCCTTGATATAATCTGCATTATCCTCCTTCGGATATAGGGCAATGCTATTAGAAAAACGCTCTTCTACCTTCACCGTCTCCATATTTGCAAGGTCAATTTTTACGCTTAATGTCAATTCATTATCAAAAAAATATTGGTCGGTCACAGCACAACCTTCGTAGCTCACTTCCCATGTTTGACGCGGATTGAGTACGCCCGAATAGTCATTCGATATTTGAGTAATTTCGTTCATTAATTGCTCATAATCATTGCTTTGTGCAAATGTGAATTGAGCCATTATTATAAAAAATAAAAACGAAAACAAGATTTTTCTATTGAAATTCATGTGAATTTAGAAGCAAATGAAATGCCGATTTTTGTGATTAGTTTATTGGTTTATTAAGTTTATTGAGTTTATTGGTTTATTAAGTTTATTACATGGATTGGGACTATTCAATATTTTGTGTCACGCAGAGAACGCGGAGTTCGCAGAGATTTGATTATCAGTCTTTTGTAAATATAGCATCCTTAATTTAATCGAATAAGACACAGTTGGGTGAACACTCCCCATGGATTTCGCAAAGCGAAATCAACTAATCAACTAATCAACTAATGAACTAATGAACTAATCAACTAATCAACTAATCAACTAATCAACTAATCAACTCAATCAACTAATCAACTCAATCAACTAATCAACTAATCAACTCAATCAACTCAATCAACTCAATCAACTAATGAACTAATGAACTAATGAACTAATCAACTAATGAACTAATCAACTAATCAACTCAATCAACTCAATCAACTCAATCAACTCAATCAACTAATCAACTCAATCAACTAATCAACTAATCAACTAATCAACTAATCAACTAATCAACTAATCAACTAATGAACTAATCAACTAATCAACTAATCAACTAATCAACTAATCAACTCAATCAACTAATAAACCACCCTAATTTCCTTAAACCCAAATCGCTCCTCCACACCACGCCCGCCTTGTACACACAACTGACCTTCAGGCGATACGCCCGTGATAATTCCCACAAATTGTTCGCCATTAGCGCGTTCATATTTAGCTGGAGTTTGGAAATTATACAATGTCTGATAGTAGTCATTTTTTAGCTCATCAATTTTACCTGCTTTCAGTTGCAAATAACGTACTTCGAGACTTGTACAAAGGTCTTGAATGAGCGTGTCGCGATTGTATTCACGTTCAGTGGAGAGTAGGAGAGAGGTGGGATTTGGTAATTCGGGGGGAAATTTCAATTGATTGATATTCAGTCCAATACCAACGACCGATGAAGCAATTTTTTTATTAGAAATAGCATTTTGAATCAAAATACCACCTAATTTTTTATGACCTATATAAATATCATTGGGCCACTTTACATGCAGGTCAACATAGGGCGCATTTTTACGTATAAGATCATGCACTGCCAATGCAATGGCAATATTTAGATTAAATTGCTGTGAAATATTCAAGAAAACAGGGCGAAAAATTACGCTCAAAGTGATAGCTTTGCCCCCCTCACTATCCCAACGACTGCCATATTGTCCCCTACCTGCGGTTTGGTGGAGTGCCGATATGACAGTTCCCTCGCTTGGTTTGCTTTTTGCTAACAAATCAAGTGCATATTCGTTGGTTGAGGGCAAAGTATCAAAGTTTAGAAAAACTTTTCCCACAAAAAGCGTGTTGTTTACAAACAAAGACAATTTTATTTCTTAATTTTATAGTTTGCGTAACGCAGACATTCCTGTCTGTACTATTTCACCTGACAAACAAAAATATCTGTGTTACGTGTCGTGCAACGTTCCTAAGAAAAAATACAACCACAAAAATACGACAACACGTTAACACGACAACATAATAACACAATTTCATAAATAAAAATTAAAATTTGAATTACGTCAAAGACACCATTACACAATTGGTCGGTACGAAAGAATTACTGGAAAACATCATTGATTGTATTCAGGAGAAAAAAGGACAAGACTTGGTACAGCTTGATTTGACAAAACTGGTGGAAGCACCTACCGACAACTTTATTATATGTCATGGAGATTCTACGATACAAGTCAAAGCCATTGCGGAAAATATTCTCACTGAAGTAAAAAAACGTATCGGGGTATTGCCCAATCATGTTGAAGGACAGCAAAATGCGACTTGGATTCTCATTGATTATTTTGATGTAGTGGTACATATTTTTAATGCTGAAGCCCGCGAATTTTATCAACTCGAAGCATTGTGGAGCGATGCAGAAGTGAGCAGACACGAAGAAATGTAAAATTCAAAATGTAAAATAATAAATGTAAAATAATAAATGTAAAAGTGCGGATAATATGCGAGTGTTATATTTGTTTAGAGTCCAATTAAATAGAAAAACAGTCTCGCTTCACGTCCTACAACTTTTACATTTTAAATTTATTATTTTACATTTTACATTAAAAAATATAGTGAATAAGTGTGTGAAACACTATGCAAATGAGGTCAACCTTATTCTTAACTTATACACGAATCACGAATAAACGAATTTAACAAATATAATGAGTAACGATTTAAATAATCTGGATAATAACAATAATGATAATGCACCTAAAGGTCCAAAGATAAATTATTATTGGATCTATGGGGCAATCATCATTTTTATCTTGGTATCGAGCCTGATGACGGGTATCAATCGTACAGAAACGATTGATTGGGACGAATTTGAGGAAAAGGCAATTGCCGGACAGGTAGATAAGGTCATCGTACAGAATGACAAACTGGTCTTGGTCTATCTTGATAGCATGACGATTGCTGATAGTGAGGAAAGCCCACTGAGAAAAGCCATTGCGCGTCCGCCGGATTACCGCTTTGAAGTGGGCGATATTGGGCGTTTTGAAGAAAAATTGGAAACCCTCAAGGATGAACTCGCTGTAATGGATGCTGAAGAAGAGATAGCAGGTAATCCACGCGTATTTTCCGGTCCCAATTTTGAGACTAAAGTCAACTGGTATGGGCAGATTTTTAGTTGGGTATTGCCCTTGCTGTTCATCATTTTGATTTGGATATTTATTATGCGTCGTGTAGGTGGCGGTGCAGGTGGTCCGGGCGGACAGATATTCAATATCGGCAAATCCAAAGCCACATTATTTGACAATAATACAAAGGTCAATGTCACTTTCAAAGATGTAGCCGGACTTGACGAAGCGAAAGAAGAAGTCATGGAAGTCGTTGATTTTCTTCAAAATCCGAAAAAATACACCGCGCTCGGAGGTAAAATACCAAAAGGCGTCTTACTCGTAGGTCCTCCGGGTACAGGTAAAACGCTTTTGGCGAAAGCCGTAGCAGGAGAAGCCGGCGTACCGTTTTTTAGTATTTCGGGTTCTGATTTTGTGGAAATGTTTGTAGGGGTAGGAGCGTCGCGTGTACGTGATTTGTTCAAGCAAGCACGAGAGAAAGCACCTTGTATCGTATTTATCGACGAGATTGATGCGATAGGACGAGCGCGTGGTCGCAACTCTATGCAAGGCAATGACGAACGAGAAAACACATTGAATCAGTTATTGGTAGAAATGGACGGATTCAGCACGGATAAAGGCGTCATCCTCATGGCAGCCACCAACCGTCCTGATGTATTGGATACTGCCTTGTTGCGCCCCGGACGTTTTGACCGCCAAATTGGTATCGACAGACCCGACCTCAAAGGTCGTACAGAAATATTCAGAGTTCACCTCAAACCTATCAAAGCAGGACCGGACATCATTCCCGAAGTCCTCGCCGAGCAAACGCCCGGATTTGCAGGAGCAGACATCGCTAATGTGTGCAACGAATCGGCATTGGTCGCTGCACGTCGCGGTAAGAAAGAGGTCGAAATGGAAGATTTCCAATACGCGCTCGACCGTGTAATTGGTGGTTTGGAGAAGAAAAATAAACTCATTTCGCCGGAAGAAAAAGAAATTATCGCCTATCACGAAGCAGGTCATGCCATCGCGGGTTGGTATCTCGAACACGCGCATCCACTCGTAAAAGTGACGATAGTACCGCGTGGTTTGGCTGCATTGGGTTATGCTCAATATTTGCCAAAAGAACAATACCTCTACCGCACCGAGCAACTCCTCGACCAGATGTGTATGACGCTTGGCGGACGTGCAGCCGAAGAGATTATTTTTGGAAAAATCACTACAGGCGCGCAAAATGATTTGCAGAAAGTCACGCAGACGGCATACTCAATGGTGTCGATTTATGGTATGAATGATAAGGTCGGTCAACTCTCTTTCTATGACCCACAGGGGGGCAATCAATTCGTGAAGCCTTACTCGGATGAGACAGCAACTTTGATTGATACCGAAGTGCGTTCGCTTGTAGAAAAAGCCTACATACGCACCGTCGAATTACTCAAAGATAAACGCGACCAACTCGAAGTTATCGCCAAACAACTCCTTGAAAAAGAGGTACTTCTGAAATCGGATGTAGAACGACTTATCGGTGCGCGTCCTTACTCGGAATTGCCGGAGCCTTCGGCGAATGGGTTATAAAATGAGTAAATGAGTAAATATTTCTCATTGAAAAATAAATGCGCCTTATAGCAGTTTTTGTTATAAGGCGTTTTTTTTTATTTTTTGGAGAATTAAGATGGGGACTATTTGGAATATCAAGGAATAAAAGTTAAATTTGTTGCTTAAAGTCAACAAGCTATTGCATGTTAAATTTGTATAAAAAAGCGGTAAAAGATATTATTAGTTCTCATTCGACGGAGGATGTGGCGCAGTATTTAATTTATGAATATGCGGTATCTAAAGGATTGAATTGGGAGGAATCGCCTGTTTTATCTTCATTTTTTTGTGATTTTAATTTTCAAAAAAATAAATTTAACTCATTTAAAATCAATTCATTAAAAGAGCTTGAAAATCATTTAGAACTTCTAATTCCCGAAAAAGACAGAAAGTTGAATGGTGCTTTTTTTACGCCGAATTATATTATTGATTTTATCATAAATGAAATTGAACCCAAAGAAAGTGATAAATGTTTAGACCCTTCGTGCGGTACAGGCGCGTTTTTGATTGGTTTGGTCGAATATTACATTAGAAAATATAAGAAAACTGTTAAGTATATTGTTCGAGAAAATATATTTGGTAGTGATATTTTGGATTATAACATTAAAAGAGCGAAAATTTTATTGGCATTATTAGCTTTGGAAAATGGTGAGTATTTAGAAGAAAGTGATTTTAATTTGTACGCACAAGATAGTTTGCGAAGTGAATGGAATAAAAAATTTGATGTGATTGTAGGCAATCCGCCCTATGTAAAATATCAAGATTTATCGGACGAAAACAGGTCGTATTTGGTGAGTGCTTGGGACACGATTCAAAGCGGTACATTTAATTTATATTTCGCTTTTTTTGAATTGGGCTACCAATTACTCGCGCCTATGGGACGTTTGGGGTACATCACACCGAATAATTATTTTACTTCATTGGCAGGAAAAAATCTACGTGCGTTTTTCATTCAAAATAAATGTGTCAGCAGAATTATTGATTTTAGAGACCAAAAAGTATTTGATGCACAAACATATACGGCAATTACTTTTTTGGATAAGAAAAATAATAATTCCATTTTGTATGATAGAATAAAGGATAAAAATACGCCGGAAGAATTTGTTGCTAATGCAAATGGCTCGCCCAACTACATCGAAGATTTAAATGTCAAAAAGTGGCGTTTGCTGAAAGCAGACGAGCAAAAAAATATCAAAATCATAGAAAATATTGGCACACCAATTAAAGAATTATTTGATATTTGTGTGGGAATTGCGACCTTGAAGGATGAAGTGTTTTTTGTAGATACACAAGATGCAGATGATGTTTTTTTGTATAAAAATACAGTACAAGGAAGATTCAAAATTGAACGGGCAGCCACCAAACCTGTTTATAAAATATCCGATTTCAAATCACAAGATAAGCTAAAGGAAAATTCGAGAAGAATTATTTTTCCCTACACCATTCAAGCGAGTCATGCTCAAGCGATTCCTGAAGCTGAATTTGGCGAAAAATACCCAAAGTGTTACGAATATTTATTAGCACAAAAAAATATATTAGAAAGTAGAGATAAAGGCAAAGTAAAATTTGAGCCATTTTATGTATGGGGCAGAACGCAGGGCTTAACCAAGCGTGGCAAGAAAATATTGAACCCCACATTTAGCAAGTACCCGCGTTTTTTATTGGTAGAAGACGAAGAAGCATTTTTTACGAATGGTTACGGGATTTATTTTAGAGAAAAAGATAATTCTCATGTAAATTTATTTTCTGATTTTACTAATCCATTGAAATTAGAACGTAACATTGATGTAGTACAAAAAATACTCAATTCTTATGTGATGCACTATTACATATCGACTACAAGTGTCTCTATTGCAGGTGGTTATCCGTGTTATCAGAAAAATTTTATTGAGAAATTTACGATTCCTGATTTTACAGAGTTTGAGATTGAGGAATTAAGAAAAATCGAATTGAAAGAAGAAATTGATATTTATTTGATTGAAAAATATCAGATAAATTTACCGCTACCAAATCTCGTCTCGTAAATACTAAGTAAATCTGAAATAAATGAATTGAAGTTCATTCCTGTTAGGGTGGCTGTTGAACCTATTGGTAGTAAATTATCTGCTTTTAGTTGAGCATCATTATGGTATATCTTTACAGGTGATTGGCTAAAATCTGCTAAGATTAAGCAAAGTCTTTCATATTTGTATTCTTCACCGCCAATGCTATTCCTATTATTAAGAAAAGAATACGCATTAATTGTTCTTTCTATATTCTCTGCGGTTGTTCTACTTCTTTTACTTGGTTTTGTTGTGACAATTGATTCGAATATTGGATTTCCTTTTTTTACCTCATCCATATTGAATCCAGTAATAGGCAAAATAAAAAGTTCTCCTAAAACCATTCTTGGACATCGCAAGTGGAGAATCAAAGTCTCTGCAAAAGCTCTTTCCACTATCGTATCATTATTTTTGCCTATACTACTCATCTGGCTACGAACATTAATAACGAGGGAGTTTTCAGTATATGCTTTTCCAAACTTATCCGTTTCCCCTGCCCTCATACCGACCAAGATTTTTTCGGGAGTTTCATTATTAAGAAAAGTTCTTGGCACAGCAGAAATATCTTGTTTTTTTGCTTTAATGAAACCTGTAAAATTTAGTTCGCCGGATGAATTGTATTGTTCGGGAAAAATCAAGTCAGGGGCGACATTATTTCTGATAAGTTCAGACTTGACTACTTCGTGAAATAGGTTAATATGTTTACTTGAAGTAGTTAAGCTTTGTTTTCCTTTTACTCCTGCAATTATAATAGCTTGCTCAAAAGCATATTTGAAGTTATCACAAGCTACTTGCAAGATGTTATTGGCATTTGCAGCTATGATATTCTGGTGGATTGTAGCTTTTACTGCATTAAGCTGACTTTCTTGTTTCGAATTAAGCGATTTACTCTTTGCCATTGGTTTTAAATTCGTCATTATCAAAAAATTCCGATACAGACACCCCAAATGCATCAGCAATTTTCTCAATATTCACAATTGAAATATTCCGCTGTCCGTTTTCGACACTTGCAATATAACTTCTATCCAAATCAGAAGCATAAGCCAAATCTTTTTGAGACATTTCCTTTTGGCTTCTCAATTCTTTGATACGCAATCCCAACTTTGATTTGACATTCATTACACAAATATCCGTATGTGTTGACTATAAGACAAAGACTATAAGTAACATTCTAAAAAATATTAAAAACTGATTCTTAATTGACTTTCCCGCATCCCCAAAAAATATCGTATATTTAACCCCATAAAACCACATTACCCTTTCCTAATTTGAATTGAATTTTTGAGAAATATACAAAAATCATAGAGTAATGGCGAAGTTACAAACACTTCTTTTATTATTGATACTTGGAATATCATGCAATGTAGTTGACCGTATAGAACAGTCGAGTGGAGACAAATTGAAATATAATAACCGTACGATACGTTCCTTGCAGGCTGAATTAAAAAGCGATACACGGCGGGCTATTCGTCAGTTGGACACAAGAGAGGCATTGGAGAAAGCGAACCAATTTTATAATGCAGAGATTTACGACAAAGCCTACTATTATTACGATTATGTCAATAGCAAAAAACCTTTGGATAAGGAAGTCGCCTACCGCTTGGGCGTGACAGCACTCGCGGTACGTGATTACAAAAAAGCACAAGAAAATCTGCGGTTTTATATTGGGAAAAAAGACCATGAAGAAGCGCGCTATCACTACGCTATCTCGCTCATGCACATAGGTGAGTACGAGCGCGCGATACAACAATTTGACCGCTACATTAAGGGATATACCAATGCCGACAAAACCCGCTTTCATCTTGCTAAACGTTATCGGGACGGCGCAACTTTTGCGGCTAATCCGCGTGTAAGCACCTTTAGTGTTGACCGTTTATTTACGAATGTCAATAGCGGCTACACCGAAACAGGACCTACCGCAGCGCAGGGTAATCAACTGATTTTTACCCACTTCGATAAAAATGCCAAAAGCTCTATCCGCAGCGTGTCACTTGGTGGGATTGATGAACCTACGTCTTTATCAGAAGATATCAATAAGCCGGATTTTATCAATAAAGACCCGATGGTTTCTGCCGATGGCAATACGCTGTATTTTACGCGTTGTTACTATGGTAAATTGCCGGAGTGTTCGATATATCACGGAGAATTACAGGCAGATGGCAGCGTAGAAAATATCCGAAAGCTCAACGAGGGAGTTAACCTACCGGGTTTTTCGAGTATGCACCCTTCAGTCACTCAAAATGAATTTGGACAAGAAATTCTCTATTTCGCTTCTGACCGTCCGGGTGGTTATGGCGGTTTGGATTTGTGGTTTAGTATTCGTTTGTTGGATGGCAGTTTTACCCGTGCCTACAACTGCGGTACACGCCTTAATTCAGACTACGATGAGGTGACACCTTATTTTGATAATGAAGAGGGCGTTTTATATTTCAGCTCCAATCATCCTGAAACGATGGGCGGTTTTGATGTGTATAAAGCGAAAGGAGAGAAGAAATATTGGAGCAAAACACTTAGCGTAGGCGTACCGATTAATTCGGGGGCTGACGACTATTATTTCCGCTTACAGCCGGATGCTGATGGTTTTTTTGTCTCCAACCGGAATGGTGCGCCATTTGCCGAATATAATAATTGCTGTGATGATATTTATACCGTGAAAAATAGGGAGTAATAAATAGCGAGCGCCGAGTAATGAGTATTCTTCATAAATCCAATTCGCTACTCGGCACTCGTTACTACTTTAGCTCGCCCACTATTTCAAACCGCTCAAAAACCTTTTCTGTATGCGGTGCATCGGCTAATTCTTCTGTAAGGTCTTGCCCTGCCCAATGTTCGTAATGCTGTCCATTACGCCACAATCTACTGTTGCTTACATCGTAAATCTGTCCTTTGTATGCCACCCAGATTTCGGGTTTGTCTTGTCCATTTCTTAATGCCAGTTGGCTTCTTGTGTAGCTTTGCATGGTTATATTGCTGAATTGTTTTATTGTTTGTGAATTTTCTTTTGTAAAAATAAAACAGACCGCACTCACTTTACGTATATTTGCGCGAATATGAGAACACGGATAAGTTTGATTGCAATGCGATTTATACTTATACTTAAACTTAATCTTAAACTTGAAAAGCAGCAAGATAGCCAGTTGGGTGCGAATTAGCCGCAAGATACATCGAAAGGTTGCCTTGCCTGCCTTTATTTGCTTTTTTATTATTGCGTTCACGGGCTTATTATTAGGCTGGAAAAAACATACGGGTGGTGTATTACTGCCTGATACACAACGAGGTATCTCTACCGAGCCTTCTACTTGGCTGTCCGTAGATTCATTATATCAACTCGCGGCTGAAGTCTTGAATGATTCCGTTTCCACTTCGCTTTCTCCTGAAATTAGTCGGATAGATATGCGCCCGCCGAAAGGTATTGCCAAATTTATTTTCAAACATCATTATTGGGAAATACAATTGGATTGTACAACAGGCGAAGCTCTTCAAATCGCCCGCCGAAATTCAGACCTTATAGAACGCATACATGATGGTTCGATTATAGATAATTGGCTGAATATCAAAGGTTCACCGTTTAAATTATTATATATCTCCTTGGCAGGATTATCTTTGTTGAGTTTTATTATTACGGGAATATTTCTATATTTTGGGGCAAAATGGGTCAAACGTGTTAGAGACAGATAATTATCTGTCTTTACATTAGAAAAACAGATGAAGATTTAATATTTTTGCGGACTAAATCAAAAATCCATTAACATCCATTTAAATGTAAAAAAGAATTGTACATGCTGAGTTCAACATGTATTTATTCAAAAAAGATTATTCTGAAAATTATTGTGCTGCAAATAAATGTTGATAATCATCGAATTAGAACATTCAAAATTCGCTCATTTAAAATTCAGAATTAAATCTAAAATTAGATTATGAAATATACTGTCGATAAAAAAGAAACGCATACCGTTTTTTCCATAAATGAAAACAACCTCAATACCTTGATTGCGCCCGACCTTAAATCAGAGCTATACATCCTACACGATGCAGGTATCAAAGATTTGATTTTGGACATTAGCGATGTACAATATGTAGATTCGTCGGGTTTGAGTGCAATACTCACAGGACATCGTATCTGGAAAGCAGTAGGCAGCTTCGTACTGACAGGCGTGAAAAGCGATAGCGTTAAAAAACTCATCGAAATTTCTCGCTTAGAATCAGTTTTGAATATCGTACCGACTTTAGAAGAATCCGTTGACTATATAAAAATAGAACAATTGGAACGCGATATGGAAGCGGAAAGTTAATATGGTTTCATTGCTAGATGGTTTCATTGTTTCATTGTTTTGCTAGCCATACAACCATGAAACAATGAAACCATACAACCATCTAACCATGAAACCTCAAACTCAACTCACCTTAGTTACCTTCAACATATTCGTCCGTAGCCTTGATTCCAAAGGCATACTTCCCGTATTGATAACTATATCACCAAATTGAATGAGTCCGGCATTTTTCAGAATGTCTTGCACATCTTTTATCGTATCGTCGGTAGAGGTAAATTTGTCGTAGTAAAATGCCTTAATTCCCCACACAAGATTTAGTGTACCAAGTATATGTGTATTATTGGAAAAAATATAAATATGGCATTTCGGACGACAGCGCGATACCATAAAACCTGTATATCCCGACTTGGTCATCCCGATAATCGTGCGGGCTTTTACTTCTTCGGCTAATTGACAAGCTGTATAACAAATCGCGTCTGAGAGATAAGTCGGCGAGATAATATCCGGCGGTGTGGTACGGAAATAAATCCTATTGTCTTTCTCAGCTTCGTCGATGATTTTGGTCATGGCTTTGACCACTTTCGTGGGGTGCATTCCGACCGAAGTTTCTGCACTCAACATAACGGCATCTGCACCATCAAGTACCGCATTGGCAACATCGATAATTTCGGCACGAGTCGGGCTGGGATTCTTAATCATACTATCCATCATCTGCGTAGCTACGATGACAGGACGACCTTTATCGCGGCATTTTTCGATAATGGTTTTTTGCAACATTGGCAATCGCTCCATCGGTACTTCTACGCCCAAATCGCCACGCGCGACCATCACACCGTCCGTCGCATCTATGATGGCATTGATATTACTAATGGCTTCGGGTTTTTCGATTTTTGCGATGATTTTTGCCCGGTGTTTAGCCGCCTTCAAATGCCTGCGAAGGTCAAGAATATCTTCATAACTCCTTACAAATGAAAGAGCTATCCAGTTGAATGGATGCTTCAATACAAACTCTAAATCCACCAAATCTTTCTCCGTCAGACAAGGCAATGAAATCTTGGTATCGGGCAAATTCACGCCCTTATTCGACGACAACATACGCCCGTATAAGACCTTCAATTTGACTATATCGCGCCCATTGGTTTCTACCACTTCCATCTCGATTTGCCCATCGTCAATCAACACCTTTTCTCCGACTTCCACGTCCCGCGCAAATTGCGGATAACTCATATAAATCTTCTTTTTCGTCCCCACACACTCCTCATTCGTAAAGGTTAGTACATCATCCGGCGCAATCTCGATACCGCCGCCTTCCATCTTTCCCACGCGCAATTTAGGACCTTGCAAATCAGCCAACAGAGAAATATGCTTATTGTATTTGTCATTGATATATAATACATGTTTGATGATCTTCAAATGGTCTTCATGCGTACCATGTGAAAAGTTGAGGCGAAATACATCCACCCCCGCATTCACCAAATCCAACAACTGCTCATATTCTTTGCAGGCAGGTCCTACAGTCGCTACTATCTTC
>CALHBW010000314.1 GCA_937930625.1 uncultured Saprospiraceae bacterium
TTCTGCCTCTCCGAACCCGAAGCGGGAAGCGATGCCACCAGCCAAACCACAACGGCAATTGACATGGGCGACCACTACCTCGTGAATGGTACAAAAAACTGGATTACCAACGGCGGTACCTCCAGCCTGCACCTCGTCGTCGCACAGACGGATGCGGAGAAAGGACACAAAGGTATCAACGTCTTGATAGTCGAGGCAGACAGCCCCGGCGTAATCGTTGGTGCGAAGGAAGACAAGCTCGGTATTCGCTCGTCTGATACGCACTCTATCATGTATAATGATGTAAAAGTACCCAAAGAAAATCGCATCGGCGAGGATGGTTTTGGGTTCAAATTTGCGATGAAAACGCTCAATGGCGGACGCATCGGTATCGCAGCACAGGCACTCGGCATCGCCGCAGGTGCATACGAACTCGCCCTCGCGTACTCGCAAGAGCGCAAGGCATTCGGCAAACCTATCTCTAAGCATCAAGCCATTGCATTTAAGTTGGCAGATATGGCTACTGACATCGAAGCAGCGCGTATGCTCGTCTATCGTGCAGCATGGCTCAAAGACCAAGGCATGGATTACACTTCAGCAGCAGCAATGGCGAAAGTCTTTGCCTCAGAAGTAGCCATGAAACACAGCGTAGAAGCCGTACAAGTACACGGCGGTTATGGTTTTGTGAAAGAATATCACGTCGAAAGATTGATGCGCGATGCGAAGATTACGCAGATATACGAAGGTACTTCCGAGATACAGCGCATGGTCATTTCACGTCAGATTTTGAAGGGAGAGACACATATTCCAATTGTGGTGCCGGGCTATGCGGAGACGGCGAATTATTGAAGAAAACGTAGAGAAAATTCATGAATTTTCTCTACGTTTTCAGATTTCGTTCCTTATTTATTTTACATAAAACAAATTTTATAATTATTTGTATTTGAATGAAATAAGAAAAAAATAAATCGTCAGACATTTTGAAAATGTCTGACGATTTATTTTTTTTAACACCTCCCAATCAAAAATCAAAAACCCTTCAATCAAAAATCCTCTTTTTTTGTGTACTTTTGGCTTTTATGAAACGCCATCTTCCTAACATGACCGACGTTAAACTGTTTTCGGGTTCGGCTTCCCGTTATCTTGCCGATAAAATTGCGGATTATTACGGTGATTCACTCGGACAAGTTGCCCTCCAACAATTCAGTGATGGCGAAATACAAACCGTCATTGAGGAATCAGTGCGCGGTAGTTACACGTTCTTCATCCAGTCCACCTTCGCGCCCAGCGACAATCTAATGGAACTCCTCCTGATGATTGATGCTGCGCGACGCGCTTCGGCGGGTTATATCACGGCGGTCATTCCGTATTTTGGTTATGCGCGTCAGGATAGAAAAGACAAACCCCGTGTAGCCATTGGTGCGAAACTTATCGCCAATATCCTCGAAGCTGCCGGCGTTGACCGCCTGATGACGATGGATTTTCATGCCGACCAGATTCAGGGTTTTTTCGATATTCCGGTGGACCACTTGCAAGCAGAAGCCATTTTCATTCCCTACCTTGAATCCAATGACATGAGCAACGTCACCTTCGCTGCGCCCGATGTTGGCAGTACCAAACGCGCCCGCAATTACGCCAAACACTTCCAGACCGACCTCGTGATTTGCGACAAAGAACGCCGTCGTGCCAACCAAGTCGAAGCCATTACCGTCATCGGAGAGGTCGAAGGCAGAGACGTTATCCTCACCGACGACCTTGCAGACACGGCGGGTACACTCTGCCGCGCTGCCCAAGCCATGATGGACAAAGGTGCGAAAAGCGTCCGTGCCATCTGCACCCATCCCGTTCTCTCCGGTAATGCTTACGAAAATATCAATAATTCCGTTTTAGAAGAAGTTATCGTGACCGACACCTTGCCACTCAAACAACATTCCCCAAAAATCAAGGTGCTTTCTGTCGATAAACTCTTTGCCCGTGCTATTCGCAACACACATGAAAATCGTTCTATTTCTGCTTTATTTGTGAAAAGAGAAGATAAGAATTTATTTAATCAGTAGGAAAAATGAGTAGATGAATAGATGATGAAATGAGTAAATATTTTCCGGCATGTCGTCAGACGAATCCAGTTTAATAAAGCACATTCGGTTAGTCAAACAACCAATTTTTATCAAATCCTTCGTCTGCCGACTATCACCACGTTATAAACTCACCAATAAATGAGTAAATATTTTCTGGCATGTCGTCAGACGAATACTGTTTAGCAAAGCACATTCGGTTAGTCAAACAACCAATTTTTATCAAATCCTTCGTCTGCCGACTATCTTATACAAACGCGATTTTTTATTTTTTTTATGGGAAAAACGGCTGCGTCTGACCTGTCATACAAAACACTACAACACTATCATTATCAACACATTCGGGCAATACTGTTTCATTCCTACAATCACAAAAAACCACTATCGCATTTCATTTTAACTTTACTTCATTCCCCACATTACTCTCTCGCTAATTAAGACTTTGATATCGAATGTTGACAAACCTTTTTTAGACTTTGAAGGAAAAACATTTACTCATTTCCCCTGTCGTCAGACGAATCCGCTTGTATAGAGAACGTATTTTGAGAGATAAACCACCAGTTTTCATATAATCCTTCGTCTGCCGACTACCCCATGCTTTAACCCAACATAAACTTTCAATACGAAACCATTTACTCATCTATTCATTTTCTCATCTACTCATTTCCCCATTGTTCGTCTGCGAATCCTATCATTCACCACTCCGCGAATCCAGTTAGGTACTGCGATTGTTCCCGCTAAAAGATAAAAATAATACGTCAGCAAACGCCAAATAAAAGCAATCAAGACTGCCATACCTGCGGCATATTTCCCATTACCATCTACAATGAAATCTCGCAAAAAAGGACCAAAAGCTGCCTCTGCGATACCCGTACCACCGGGCGTCGGACTAAGGGCGAGTACCACATACATCGCTTCAAGTCGTCCATAAAGCAAGGTCTGTTGCGCCCAACCCAAGCCCTCGCGCACAGCAGGAACGAAGGCAATCATCAATATCATCACTAAGGCAAAACGGATACTCCATGCGGCGGCTGTTGCGCCGAAAGCAGTGGCGTGATAAGAGAACGGTTTGGTGCGAATTTCTTTGGATGTTGTCACCATATCGCTTGCCATTTTAACGGCGCGGCGACGAAATCGCTTCGTAAATTTCCAAGAAGTCAGCCAGCCAAGTAAATTGCGGATGCGGTCAGGACGAAGAATAATACCGTAAAAAAACAGCGACCCATAAGTCACCATCAACGCGTAAGAAATGAAAAATGAATTGGTAATCACACTCGAACCCGTATCACCTTCGGGAAAAATCATCGGTGTTCCCAATAACAAAAACAATATCGGCAAACCCAATACAAAAAACGTTGTATCCAGAATAATGGTATAGAAAATAATCGCAGCGATTTTTCCGGTAGCTAATTTTTCTTGCGACAATACAAACAGCGCGACGCCCGACCCGCCCACACTCGTAGGCGTGATGGCAGAACTAAATTCCCATATAAAAATCAGTTCGATACATTTGCGCCAAGTGAATTCGCCTTCTGTCAATACCCGCAAGCGCAAAGCATACGCCATATGTCGCAAACCCAATAACAAGACGGTAAAACCCAACAATGAAATAGTCAGCACACTCCACTCTAATTCCGGCAAATCTTCCTTTTGAAATGACCGCCACATCATATACGCCACTACACCAAGCCCCAACAAAATAGGTAGGATAATCCGATTGACTCGCACCGAATTAAGCATATCCTGTTCCTCTGCCGTCAGCTTTTCCATATTCGTTTATTCATTATTCGTGGACTCGTTAACCCATCAACTCGTCAATTCGTCAATTCGTCAACACATCAACTCGTCACCTCACCCGTTATCCAAAAATTATTTACACCTTCTCCCCAAATAATACCCACTTCCTGCAATTGTAATAATTCCAATAAAGCTAAGAAAATAAAAATGGCGTGCATTCGGTTATCGCATCTTTTTTCGTTAAAAATATAATGAAAATCAGATTTATCGCGTTTTCTGACATCAATTAAAATCCTTTCGCGCTCCTGCTGAATCGTATAGTTATACTTCACGACTTTGTGAATCACTTCCCTGTTTTCATACTCAAATCGCGCCAATACCTTCTCAAATGTTTTCAGCAATTTGAACATAGTCAAGGACTCCAACTCTGCATCTACCAACGCCTTCGTAGCGATGCCACGCAGCTCTTTGCTGATGTTGCCGCGTCCTTCTTTTCCGGCGCGTATTTCCTCCAACTTCCGCATATCGTCGAGTACGCTTTTGTAGCGTTTGTACTCCAATAAGCGACGCACAAGTTCCTCGCGCGGGTCTATTTCGTTGCCTTCCTCGTCAATTTCTTTTCGGGGTATCAGTAGCTTCGCCTTAATCCGCATCAAGGTAGCCGCCACCAATATAAACTCACTCGCCAAGTCAATATTCAAAGCTTCCATCTGACGAATGTATTCCAAAAAATCATCCGTCAATTTGGCAATCGGAATATTATAAATATCCAACTCGTCGCGTTCGATAAAGAACAGCAGCAGGTCGAATGGTCCCTCGAATTGGGGGAGTTTGATGTTGTACGTTGCGCTCATGATACGAGTTGCGAGTTGCGAGTTGCGAGTTGCGAGTTTTTGACCCGATACTCGTTACTCGGCACTCGTTACTAAATTAAATTTCTCTTTCACCTCCTCATACACACTACGAACCCCCGATTCAATGTCAATCTTCGCTTCCCAACCATTCGATGCTAATTTACTAACATCCAACAACTTACGAGGCGTACCATCAGGCTTAGAAAGGTCGTTTTGTATCTCACCTTCATAACCGACAATTTTTTTGATGAATAATGCAAGGTCTTTAATGGCAATATCTTCTCCCGTTCCGATATTGACCGTTTCGGCTTCATCATAGTGCAGCATCAGGTGATAACAGGCATCTGCAAGGTCGTCAACATGCAAAAAATCACGCTTGGGTGTACCCGTTCCCCACATGATAACGTGCGGCTCGTTATTCGCTTTCGCTTCGTGAAATTTGCGGAGCAAAGCAGGTAATACATGCGAATTTTTGAGGTCATAATTATCATTTGGACCATAAAGGTTGGTAGGCATTACGGAGATGAAATTGCAGCCGTATTGTGAGCGATAAGCATCACACATTTTGATGCCCGCTATTTTGGCTACCGCATAAGGCTCATTCGTAGGTTCGAGTGCGCCTGTGAGTAGATAGTCTTCTTTGAGTGGCTGATCTGCCAATTTAGGGTAAATACACGATGAACCGAGAAACATCAACTTTTTGGCTTCATTCACATACGCGGCATGGATGACATTGTTTTGTATCATCAAATTATCATAGATAAATGCGCCGCGTTGAGTATTATTTGCGTGAATACCGCCGACTTTGGCTGCTGCCAAAAAAACGTATTCCGGTTTTTCTTGTTCAAAAAAATCGTTGACGGCTTGTTGGTTTCTCAAATCCAATTCACGCGAAGTGCGTACTACAAAATTCGTATAACCCTCTGCTTCCAACTTCCGTCGAATGGCAGAGCCGACCATGCCGCGATGCCCGGCGATGTATATTTTTGCGTTTTTTTCCATAGAAATATTAATGGAGAATTGAAAATGGATAATGAATAACGATTTTACAACCGTATAAGTTTTGCAAAAATAACAAAAGGTCATCGGATTCCGATGACCTTTTGTGTTTGTCTGTATTCTTTTGGGCAAAAAATGAGTGAATGAGTGAATTTTGAATGAGTGAATTTTTCTAACGAATAATGCTAAAATGTACTGAAGCCAATCAGCTAATTTACTCAGTACAGTTGACCGATTGCGAAAGAGAACTTGTCCATTCACCGTCAAAATCTATATTTTGTCCCGGCTTGAGTAGTACGAAATCCGAACTTTGTGCGACTTGTCCGTAGGTTGTCACTTCCCATTTGGCGGAATGATAAGGTGTCATGGTTTGGTTGAGCATTTCGCCGGAAACGCCTTTGTGGATGAGGGGCCACCAAAGGCTTTCGGTATTTCTATCCCAGAGAACGAAGCCGTCTTTTCCTTCTTGTGTATCACATTGGTAATAGGTATAACCGGACACACCAAAAGTCAACGTAGCCCCGCAATATTCACGATAATATACCGCAAAAAAATCAGCCAAAGGACAGTACATCACTACGATAGGCTCACCATTAATTTCGTCGTTAATCGCTTCGTGGGCTTTCATCATGTCAATGGTGTAAACCTTTGTTTCGCTTAGACCGCCATATACCGCAAGTACCAATTCATCAGAGTGAATGGTACGCGGATATTCTTCTGCTGATATAAATTGTGGCTCTGTCAATGCTTTGAAAGTTTCTCTGCCAAGTCCGTATTTAAGATAGCCTTCTTCGAGTGTCCAGTTGGTGATATTAAAATCTTGGTCGTCATTTTCGCCGCCGATAAGCCATCTTTCGCCATTTTCATCGTAAATAAAATTGCGGTCGCCTGTCTCCGGGACTTCGCATAGGTGAGGATGTTCTTCTACCTCATTTACAGGTGAGCTATCTATGCCAATATTTTCTTTTTGACAAGAAAAAAATAATAACAATATGGATATGAATAGAATATTCTTCATTAGCATTTTATTTTCATATAAATTTACATAAAAAATAAATGTTATGAAAGGTGCAGTAGTACGATAAACCCCAAGTGTCAATTCAGCGACGAAAGGCAGACGACTCCTCCCATAAAAAAAGCCACCCTGACATGCAGAGTGGCTTTCAAATTATGTATTAATTGGGGGTTAGTAATTAGTTGATTGGTTATTAGTTATTATTTAGTTATGTACTTTATATTGATGACTAATAACCAATTAACTAATCACTAATAACTCCAAATTAATAATGGTTTTGGAAATTAATCCATATCCCACCATAATCTTCCGCTCAAATCGTTGGGAGTAGTTGTTACAGCGTTCAAGGCATTTCCATTACGAGTTTGCTCCGAAATTGGGTATGGCAAACGTACAGGAATGACAGGATTTACCGCTGCCTCGGGTACTGAAAGTTGTGGCTCGCCTAAGCGTCTCCACTCTGCCCATGCTTGTGGACCATTGCTGTAGTATGCCAACCATTTTTGCATACCGAGTACTGATTTCCAGTTGCCTGAATCGTAAGCATTCGCAGCAAGGTAATCAGTGATAGCACCGCCGGCGTCATCAAAACCCCAGTATTCCATAGAAGCGGTAACACCTGCATCGTAAGCAGCAGCAGCGTCGCCTGAAAGCATACCACGCTCATAAGCCTCTGCCAACATGAATTGTACTTCTGCATAATCCATAAAGATTGCTGGCTCGGTGGCTGAACGTACTCGTGCAGATGGGCGCGAAGTAGTCGGCTTGAGTGAAAATGCTTCTGCATCGGTCAATCCCGGAGGCATACCTACGTATTCGCCACTGTTAGTGAGTGCAGCATAGGCAGAGATACGTGGGTCATTTCTGTCTTGAAGTGCATTAACCAATATGTCAGATACACAAAAATCATCACGATTGTTGATGACGTTATCTACGTATAAAGGATTGGCAATGTCAGGATTTTCCTCAAAACGGAATAAAGCATTTTGATAGTTACCACCAATGAAGTCACCTGAAATACCAGTAAGAACAGAGGTAGCAGCTGCTTGGTCAACATTGGACATACGCATAGCAAGGCGTAACAAGAGAGAGTTGCCAAATGCTTTCCATGAAGCAGCATCACCACCATAAATAATGTCACCAGAAGCAAATGAAGGTGAGTCGGTATCCATCGAAGAAACGGCATTTTGTAGTTTTTCTATCAAGCCTGTATAGATAGCTTGTTGACTATCGTAACCGGGATTTGGAAATTCAGCATTTAAGGCTTCTGAAAATGGAATATCTCCAAAGCCATCTGCCAAAAGACTATATGCGAGTGCCTCAAGAATACTGACAACAGCTCGTTGATTAGCCTTTGTACCTGCTGCAAGTCCTTCATTAGCACTAATTAACTCATCAGCAGTTTTAAGTTCTCGCAATACATTAGCATAAATATCAACCCAAAAACCGTCGAAACTATTGCCATCAACTAAATAGCGAGACTCTTCTGCGTATTCATTCTGAGCCCAGTGTTGCACGACCAACATCGTCCATTCTGCGTTATAGTTACGACTCCACATCCGGTCGGCAAGTTCAAATTGCGCCTGTGTTACAAAATTTTCTGCAGGAGCAGCTGTCGGATTGTTAGGGTCAATATTTAAATCCGTGATGTCCTTACAGGCATTTAAACCCAACAGACACGCACCAACAAGTAGCATTATGCTATATTTTATACTTTTCATGTTATGTTAGTTGATGATTGATGACTGGTGATAGTGACTTATCTTGAATATTTACTAATCACCTAATTGCCAATCACTAATATTAGAATTTAAAACGAACGTTGACACCATAGCTGCGTGTCGATGGTACTTGAGCGTTCTCAAGTCCTTGGTCATTACCTGCACCTGTAATGATTTGTGGATCGAGGTAAGGCAATGCAGCAGAAAGTACTGCTAAGTTACGACCATAAAGACCTATGCTTACGTCGCGGATATTATCACCGAGGAGACCTTTTGGCAAACTGTACCCCAAGCGAACTTCTCTCAACTTCAAGAAACTTGCATCATACACATTCGGAGCAGCTCTTCTCCAGTAGTTTTGATAGTAAAATAATGGATCAATCGGTGTTGTATTTTCGGCACCTTCGGTAGTTACACCGTCGAGAATCATACCGTTCTCACGAATACCTGTTTGACCATTATACTCCACAGTTTCAGGGTGCATACCAGAATATTTTGCCCACTGTAGAGTGGTTGAATGAATAACACCACCTTTTTGGAAATCAAATAATGCTGATGCCGTGAAACCTTTAAAGTTGAACGCAGTGTTAAAACCTCCTGTCCAATCGGCAATAGCAGAACCTAAGAATACACGTTGCGATGTGAACAAATAAGCACCATCTTCACCAACTACCGGACGCCCCTCGTTGCGAATGATTTTGCCATCTGCATCTTCTTCATAATTTTCTCTAATATAATCTTGTCCAAACAATGCCATATAAGGAAAACCCTCTGCAATACGTAAATCCGCAGCCCAGGTGGTACCACGACTGATACTTTCTACGCCTTCTGTTAATTCTACAACTTCGTTGTTTTGACGGAAAGCATTCACTCCAATATCCCAGCTAAAGTTGTCGGTCTTGACTGGTGTAGCAGTGAGCATCATTTCCCACCCCCAGTTACGCATTTCTCCTGCATTGAAGATACGAGACTCATAACCTGTTGCAGCAGAAGTTGGCACGTTGAAAATTTGGTCGGTAGTAGAACGGTCAAAGTAAGCCACGTCGAAACCAATACGACCATTTAGGAAACGGAGATCAAGACCTACTTCGTATTCAGTCGTGTATTCAGGACGTAGCAAAGGATTGTTACTGCTATTGGGCACTTCATAACGAGGAGCAGGTCCGAAGTTCGGTATAACAGGAGAATAAACATCTAATAGTGAATACGGGTCAGCGTCGTTACCTGAACTTGCGTAACTCGCACGTATTTTGGCAAAAGATAAAGGACCGAGTTTTGCAAGTCCCGGAATATCTGTAAGTACTGCACTCAATGAAACCGATGGGTAGAAGTAAGAGTTTTCTCCCGAAGGAAGTGTAGATGACCAGTCATTTCTTGCCCCTACATCAAGATATAAGAAATTTTTGTACCCTAAAGATGCTGTACCAAATACGGAATTGATACCATATAATTCTCTATAGGTATCTATAGTAGCAGCACTTGCAGAGTTGTCGAGATTAAAGAAACCCGGCAAACTCAAACCTCCAACTGTAGAACCTATAGTATTTCTACGATTTTGGCGCATAATGTTTCCACCTAACGCCCCTGCAACAGAAAAATCCCCAAATCCTTTGTTGAAATTCAAGCGACCTTCAAAGTTAGTCTCTTGAAAGTTTCTATCTGTTTCACTGTAAGAAGGAGTTTCTACAGATCCTATTGGAATACCCGAACGGGCAGCAAAATTGTAGAAATCTGTACCTACACGACCGAATAGGCTTAAGCCTTCAGTTAACTTGAGTGTGGCATTGGCATTTCCGAAGAAACGATTACGTGTATCTTCTTGCAAATAATTTTCGCGTACCCAAAAAGGATTATCAAAAAAAACGGGCGTAGGGTCAAAATATGATAGGGTAGCACCATCAGGATTTGGTATAGGACCAGTAGAATTCCAAGTATTCTGTGAACCATCTGTATAATAGGCATTGTCTCTCAAACGGTCTATATCCAACTGTGTTTGCCACCATTGTGTGAAAGCTTGCATTGGATTACCATTATTATAACCTGTAATATTACGGTTCTCAGCATCTGTACGAATGTAATTTCCTGTCAGTCCTACTGATAACCTATCATTCATATTGTAATTTGAATTAATATTCAAACTATTTCTCTGTAACCTTGCATTAGGAATAGTACCCGTTTGGTTGGTGTTGGAGAACCCTAAACGGAAAGCCCCTTTATCATTTGCACTCGAAACCGCAATGGAATTCTGGAAAGTTTGCCCTACCTCAAAAAACTCTTCATATCCTGCATTAGGAGCTACCCATGGACGAGTTTCCCCATAATTAGAAGATTGTGGATCCCATGAATCCCAGTGTCTTACCATTAGGCTAGGGTCGTATCTAGGTCCCCACGCACCGTCCTTACCATAAATAGGATGCAAGTAAGTTGTGCCATTCTCAATGATTTCAAGAAAACCATGTGTTGTGGACGTATCAATAGCACCACCACCATACTCTTGTTGATGTGGAAGTAGATTTGCTACTTGGTCAAAACCTACTGATGAATTGACTTCTACACCAAAACCTTTCTGACCTTTACCGTCCTTCGTGGTGATTAGGATAACACCATTTGCACCACGCTGACCATAAAGTGCAGTTGCAGCCGTACCTTTCAAGACAGACATAGATTCAATACTTTCCGGATCAATATCCTGTGCCATGTTACCATAGTCATAAGCTTCTGCTCCACCAAAACCACGCTGCTGAGAGTTGGACGCAAAGTTTGAGTTATCGATAGGTACACCGTCTATTACGAAAAGCGGTTGGTTATTCCCTAAGAATGAATTGGAACCCCGAATGGTGATACGCGAAGAACCTCCAATCGTAGAAGGACTACCTTGAATCTGAATACCCGCTACTTTACCTTGAAGGGCGTTGACCACGTTTGTTTCACGAGAATTGGAAATATCTTCACCACTAACCTCCTGTACAGCATAACCCAGCGATTTTTCATCGCGGCTGATACCGAGAGCAGTTACAACTACATTATCCAATGTTACACCTTCTGAAATAGTGAAGTTAAGTGTATTGGAATCTGTAAGGTCAAGGCTCATGTCACCATAACCTGTATAAGATACTTTAAGTGTATTGCTTCCTTCGGGTACTTTGAGGGTGTAATTACCGTCAATATCCGTTGTCGTACCAATCGTTGTACCTTCCACATATACATTGGCAAAAGGCAGTGGTGCGCCGGTATCATCGGTCACCGTTCCCGAAATGGTGCGCTGTGCCATCATAGTAGCTGCACATGCGAGCATCATCGCGAAAACTAATAGAAATCGTTTCATACGTTATAGAATTGATTTTTGATTAAAAAAATAATGTTAAGCAGATAGTTAGATTAAGACAGTTCAAAATCAGGTGGTTTATGAAAAACTTCACCTCCTTATTTTAATTTGGGGTTAAAAATAAGACTTTCTTTTGATTTATTAACTTTCTGTTAACTAATTAACAATTAAAAAATTTTACCAAAATATAGACGTAGAACTACTACATTTATAAAAAAAGAAAAAATAATTGTTTTGTGTAAATGAAAAATGGGAAATTAGTAGCCGAATTTCGGGGATTATAAAAAAAATATTTTAAGGGTAAATTGTTTATTATCAAATAATTAAAAAATAAATTGGCTACCCGCTTAAGTTTGCTTGCGGGATTACACTCGTCTGACGAAGGTTTTGCGAAATGTAGTGATTTGTCTCATAAAATATTCGCACTGAATAAAGTGATTCGTCTGACGAGTATTCGCTTTAGGCAAAGTTAGACGGGTAGCC